>NZ_JBNCOG010000007.1:0-138680 GCF_051280745.1 Nocardioides ureilyticus
GCCGTTGCCGGCGGCGCCGTTGCCGGCGGCTTGGCGGCCGGTGGCCGAGGCTCCGGCGTGGTCCCGGGTGGCCGGGGCGTGCCGGGTGGCGCTCTCGCAGCGGGCGGTCAGGTCCGCGCCATCGGCAGCTCCGCTCGGACGGCTGGTGCGGGGGCCCTCGGCCGTGGCGCGTCCGCCGGTGGCGCCGTTCCCTCACGGAGCTCGGCGAGCGCGACGCGCACGACCGGAGGTCGTGCGGCGGCGGTGCCGGGGCAGGCGGCTGCTGCGGACCGAGCAGGTGGTCGGAGCGGCGGCGCCGGTGCGGCCGGCGGCCGTGGAGCTGCCGCGGCCGGTGGTGCCGCACGGTCCACGGGGCGCGGACGGGAGCGCAGGCGTCCGGGCGACGGTGACCACTACGACGACGGGTGGGACTGGCTCGAGGACGGCGACGCCGCTCCCTCGGTCCTCGACTGACGCCTCAGCGGCGTGGGGCCCGCTCGGCCATCCATTCCTCGATCGCGTCGGCCGCCCGCGGAAGCGCCGCAGAGAGGTTGCGGCAGCCGTCGGCGGTGACCAGCACGTCGTCCTCGATGCGGATGCCGATCCCGCGCAGCTCCTCGGGGACGAGCAGGTCGTCCTCCTGGAAGTACAGGCCGGGTTCCACGGTCAGCACCATGCCTTCGGTCAGGGTGCCCTTCGCGTAGGCCTCGGGCGCGGCGGCCCCGCAGTCGTGGACGTCCATGCCGAGCATGTGGCTGGTGCCGTGGAGCGTCCAGCGCGCGTAGACCTTGCTCGTCGGGTCCAGCGCCTCCTCGGCGCTGACCGGGAGCAGCCCCATGTCATCGAGTGCGTGCGCGAGCACGGACATGGCGGCGTCGTGCGCGGCCGTGAAGGGCACACCCGGCCGGACGGCGTCGATGCCGGCCTGCTGGGCGGTCAGCACCAGCTCGTAGAGCTCGCGCTGCCGGGCGGTCCAGGTGCCGTCGACCGGGAGGGTGCGCGTCACGTCGGCCGTGTAGAGGTTGCGCCCCTCGACGCCCATGTCGAGCAGGACCAGCTCGCCCGGGGTGATCGGCCCCGAGTTCTCGATCCAGTGCAGCGTGGTGGCGTGCTTGCCGCCGGCGACGATGGAGTCGTAGCCGATGTCGTTGCCCATCGCCCGCGCGCGGCGGAAGAACGTGCCCTCGAGCCAGCGCTCGCCGTACCGCAGCACGTCGTCCCACTCGCGGACGGAGTCCTCGAAACCGAGCGTGGTGATGTCGCAGGCCTCCTGGAGCTCGCCGACCTCCCACTCGTCCTTGACCAGGCGCATCTCCGAGACCACGCGCGCCAGGTCGCCGTCGAGCCCGGCGTCGCCGGGGAGGAGCCGGTCGAGCACGGGGGAGACCCCGCGGTGCACCCGGGTCTTCGCCGGCGCCGTCCCCGCGAGGTCCTGCTCGAGGCGGTCGACGTGCCGGACCTCGATCCCCAGCGACGAGGACATCTCGTGCAGGGACGGCCGGCGACCGGCCCACAGCTCGCCGTACTGCCGGTCGCGGAAGAACTCGTCGGTCTCGCGGGAGGAGCGCGGCCGCGCGTAGAGCACCGAGGACCCGTCGGGCTCCACGACCAGCACCGCGTCGCTGGTCTGGTTGCCGGAGAAGTAGGTGTGCGCGGTGTCGGGCCGGAACCGGTAGTCGGTGTCGTTCGACCGGACCTTGTAGCTCCCTGCCGGCAGCACGAGCCGCTCATCCGGGAAGGAGGCGGCCAGCCGCTCCCGCCGCCGCTCCGCCCAGGGCGCCACCGGGTGCGGTGGCAGGTCGAGCTCGCGGTCGCCCCAGCCGGTGCGCATGAAGGCGGAGTACGCCGGCGGCACGGCCGGGTCGTGGGACTCCGTGGCAGGCTCGTTCTTCGGCTGGGCGGGGACCTCCGGCGTTGTCTGCTCGCTCACGTCTTCACTGTAGGCGGCGACGGGGACACCCGGCGACCGTGCGGCGCAGCGATAGGGTGCGGCGCATGTCCGCACCACGCAGGGAGAGCGTCGCCTTCACCGTGGTGGTGACGGTGCTGGTCTCGTTGTGCGCGCTGCTGATGCTGCTGGTCATCGCGCTCTCGGGTGCGCCGAGCACGCTGCTCGTCGCCACGGCCCTCGCCGCGCTGCCCGTCGGCCCGCTCGTCGCCTGCTACCTGTGGCTCGACCGGTACGAGCCGGAGCCCAAGCGGCTGCTGGCGAGCGGCCTGCTGTGGGGAGCCTTCGTCGCGACCGCAGCGGCCATCGTGGTCCAGGGGATCGGTGGGCTCGCGGTCGGCGTGACGGAGGAGGCGAGCCTCGCGGTGCTGGCTCCGGTGACGGAGGAGGCGAGCAAGGGGGTCTTCCTGCTGCTGCTCCTGTGGTGGCGCCGCGCCGAGCTTGACGGGCTGCTCGACGGCATCGTCTACGCCGGCATGGTCGGCATCGGCTTCGCGTTCACCGAGAACATCCTCTACCTGGCCGCGGCGTACGACGGCACGGACTCCCTGGGGCCCGGCGGCACCCAGGCGCTGACCACCACCTTCGTGGTCAGGTGCCTGTTCAGCCCCTTCGCGCACCCCTTCTTCACCACCTTCATCGGCATCGGTGTCGGGCTCGCGGTGACCTCCCGTGCCGGCGTCGTACGTTTCCTGGCACCCGTGGTGGGCTACTGCCTGGCTGTGGTCGCGCATGCGCTGTGGAACGGTTCCACCATCTACGGGTTCGGCAGCTTCGCGCTCGTCTACCTCGTGCTGATGGCACCCGCCCTGGTCGGACTGGCCTGTCTCGCGGCGTGGGCGCGCCGGGCCGAGCGCCGGATGCTCACCGTCGCGCTCGGTGACGCCGCCGCTCTCGGACTGGTCCCGGCCACGGACATCGGCTGGGTGACCGACCTGGGCGCCCGCCGCCGCGCCCGGGCCCACGCCCGTGACCAGGGTGGCGCCGCCGCGGAGCGGGCCATGCGCGACTACCAGCAGGCAGCCATCGAGCTCGGGTTCCTCCATCACCGGTACCTGCGCGGTACGCCGCCGCCGGACTTCGCCGCGCGCGGCCAGGAGTACGTCGCGAGGATCGGCGCCGTGCGCCCGTTCATCGCCTTCCCCGGACAGGTGGTACCCACCCGATGACCTCACCCGGCCCGACCGACCACGACGGCAGGATGCTGACCGCGCTGGTGCAGCTGCGCAGCGCCCTGCAGGCGGTCGCCCTGCCGCTGGAGCTGCCCGGCGTCGACGAGCAGCGCTCGGCCCGCCAGGAGATGGTCGACCAGCTCGAGGACTACGTCATCCCGCGGCTGATGACGATCGACGCCCCCCTGCTGACCGTGGTGGGCGGTTCCACCGGCGCCGGCAAGTCGACCCTGGTCAACTCCCTGGTCGGCACCCGGGTGACCACTCCGGGCGTGCTGCGCCCGACCACCCGGTCGCCGGTCCTGGTCCACCACCCCGAGGACGCGCAGTGGTTCGGGCAGGACCGTCTGCTGCCGGACCTCGAGCGGGTGCGGCACTCGACCGACGACCCCGACGCCCTCCAGCTGGTCGCCTCCGACGGCGTGCCCCAGGGCCTGGCGATCCTCGACGCACCCGACGTCGACTCGGTCGAGGAGCGCAACCGCCTCCTCGCGGCGCAGCTCCTGGCGGCCGCCGACCTGTGGCTCTTCGTGACGTCGGCGGCGCGGTACGCCGACCAGGTGCCGTGGGGCTTCCTCAAGCAGGCCGCCGAGCGGTCGACCGCGGTGGCGATCGTGCTCGACCGGACGCCCGACGACGCGATGCAGACGGTCGCGACCCACCTCGCCCGCATGCTGGCGAGCCGCGGGCTGAAGGACTCGCCGCTGTTCACCGTCGCCGAGGGGCCCGTCGACGCCGACGGGCTGCTGCCGAGCGGCCACGTCGCCGACGTGCGCGGCTGGCTGCAGTCGCTCGCGGCCGACGCCGATGCGCGCGCCGCCGTGGTCAAGCAGACCCTGGAGGGGGCGATCCGCACGTTGACGCACCGCGCGCACCGGGTCGCCGGCGCCGCAGACGAGCAGGTGGAGCTGACCCGTCGGCTCCGTGAGGACGCCGACCGCGCGTACGACGGCGCCGTGGAGGAGATCCGGCGCGCCTGTGCCGACGGGACCCTCCTGCGGGGCGAGGTGCTGGCCCGGTGGCAGGAGTTCGTGGGCACCGGCGAGCTGCTGAAGTCCTTGGAGAACCGCGTCGGATGGCTGCGCGACCGGGTCGTCAACGCCGTGAAGGGCAAGCCGCAGCAGGCCGAGCGCGTGACGGTGGCCGTCGAGTCCGGTCTGGAGACCCTCGTCCTCGAGCACGCCGAGGCGGCGGCCGAGCGCGCCGAGGCCGCGTGGCAGCAGCACGCTGCGGGGCAGGGGCTCCTGGCGGCCGCCGACGAGGACCTCGGGCGAGCGTCGCGCGACCTGCGCCGCGCCACCGAGCGTGCCGTGCGCGAGTGGCAGCAGGAGGTGCTGGAGATGGTCCGCACCGAGGGCGCCGACAAGCGGACCACCGCACGCTTCCTCGCCTACGGCGTCAACGGACTGTCGGTCGCCCTCATGGTGGTGGTCTTCGCGCACACCGGGGGCGTCCTCATCGGGGCGGAGGCCGGCATCGCCGGCGGCAGCGCCGTCCTGGGGCAGAAGCTGCTCGAGGCGGTCTTCGGTGACCAGGCCGTCCGGTCGCTGGCCGAGCGCGCCCGCCGGTCCCTCGACGTACGCATCACCGAGCTGATCGAGGCCGAGAGGGCTCGCTACGTCCGCGTCCTGGACGGGCTGGCCCTCTCGTCCACGGCGCCGGAACAGCTGCGGCAGGCCTCACGCCGGGTCGACGACGTGCGGTTCTCCGCCGGTCGTGGCGACGGCGCCACCGTGCCAGGAGGGCCGCCCGCCTAGGGTGGCCCCCACCGCCACACCGACGACGCTGCACTGAGGGAGAAGATGACGTCCTTGCTCGAGGGGGCCAAGAAGCTGGTCACCCGCGGTACCGACATCGGGGCCCGGATCGAGGCACTCGAGTCGGCGACCCGGGCAGCACGTGGGCGTCTGGACGACACGCTGCTCGACGAGGTCGAGACGGTCGCCGACCGGGCAGCCGGCCGGCTGCGGCTCTCCGCGGAGCACACGGTCGTCGGGATCGCAGGGGCCACGGGGTCGGGGAAGTCCTCCACCTTCAACGCCCTCACCGGGCTCGAGCTCTCGGCCGTGGGCGTGCGCCGGCCGACGACCTCCTGGGCGACCGCCTGCGTGTGGGGCAGCCACGGGGCCGACGAGCTGCTGGACTGGCTGGGCATCCCGCCGCGGCACCAGACCACCCGCGACTCCATGCTCGACAGCCGTCGTGAGGACACCGCGATGGAGGGGGTCGTCCTCCTCGACCTGCCCGACCACGACTCGACCGAGGTGTCGCACCACCTCGAGGTCGACCGGCTGGTGCAGCTCGTCGACATGCTCGTGTGGGTCCTCGACCCGCAGAAGTACGCCGACGCGGCGATCCACGACCGGTACCTCGCCCCCTTGCAGAGCCACGAGGACGTGATGGTGGTGGTCCTCAACCACATCGACACCGTCCCCGAGGACCGCCGGCAGGCGATGGTCGACGACGTACGTCGGCTGCTCGACGCCGACGGCCTCTCCCGGGTCCCGGTCATCGCGATCAGCGCCCGCGCCGGCATCGGCCTCGACGACCTGCGCCGCGAGGTCAGCGAGCGCGTGCGCGCCAAGAAGGCCACCCGGACCCGGCTGGAGGCCGACCTGCGCGGCGCGGCCGAGCGGCTGGACGCCGCGAGCGGCGACGCGCGCACCCGCACCCTGTCCGAGGACCGCGTCCGGGCGCTCGACGACTCGCTGGCCGACGCCGCCGGCGTGCCCACCGTGGTCGACGCCGTGCAGCGCTCCACCCGGCTCCGGGCCGGACGGGCCACCGGCTGGCCGGTCGTGTCCTGGCTCTCGGGGCTCAAGCCCGACCCGCTCAAGCGGCTCCACCTCGACCTCGGCGACGCGGGCCGTGAGCTCACCGGGCGGGCCCGCTCGTCCATGCCCAGCGCCACGCCCGTCCAGCGGGCGCGCGTCGACACCGAGGTGCGGTCCCTGGCCGACGACGTCTCACAGGGGCTCGCCCGGCCGTGGGCCGAGGCGGTGCGACGCGCCTCGACCTCCCGCCTGGACGACCTGCACGACCGGCTCGACCTGGCGCTGTCGCAGACCGACCTCGGTGTCGAGCGGCTCCCCGTGTGGGCGGGGCTGGTCCGCGTCCTGCAGTGGCTGCTCGTCCTGGCCGCGGCCGCGGGCCTGGTGTGGACCGTCCTGCTCGTCGTCTCCGGGACGCTCGGTGACGAGGCGACTCCGAAGGTCGCCGGCGTCGCGCTCCCGCTGGTGCTGCTCATCGGAGGGGTGCTCCTCGGGATCCTCCTCGCGCTGGTGTGCCGCTTCCTCGTCGCGGCCACCGCCCGGCGGCGGGCGGCGGTGGCCGACCGGCGGCTGCGCAGCGCCGTCCACGAGGTGTCCCAGGAGCTCGTGGTCCGGCCGGTGGCGGCCGAGCTCGAGGCGTACACCGCCGTGCGGACGGGGCTGGCGACCGCCCTCCGCTGATCCTCGCGCCGGCCCGGGGCCGCGTCGCGTCCACAGGAGCCGTCCACCGCGGCACCGTGCACAGGCGACCGGTGACCGTACGCGGGGCGTCGGTGCCCGCCCGCAGGCTCGTCCTGACCGAGCAGCCCGTCCGACGGCGGCCGGGCGCGGTCCTGGACGAGGAGGGTCATCGTGCTCAACGAGACGGTCGTGACGTTGCAGGGATGGGTCGGCGGTGACGTCAGCCTGCGGCAGGCGGGCGAGGCGCAGGTCGCGAGCTTCCGGCTCGGGTCGACGCCGCGCCGGTTCTCCCGCCGGTCGGGGGAGTGGGTCGACGGTGAGACGCAGTGGTTCACCGTCAACGCCTGGCGGGGCCTCGCCGAGAACGTCGCGGCCTCGGTGCACCGGGGAGACCCGGTCGTCGTGCACGGGCGGATGAACGCCAGCACCTGGGTGAGCAACACCGGCGTCGAGGTGATCAGCCTGGAGGTCGACGCCACCTTCGTCGGCCATGACCTGGCCCGGGGCACCAGCGTCTTCACCAAGACGCCCCGCACGGCCCCACCGCGGGCCGAGGGGGAGCCGGAGTCGTCGACCACCGCCGCCGCCTGACCAGGGCTCCTCGCCCCCGACGGGTGTTCCGGGCGCGAGCCAACTACGCTCGGGCCCCATGGCGGAATATGTCTTCACCCTGCGCAACGTGCGCAAGGCCCACGGCGACAAGGTCGTCCTCGACAACGTGACCCTCTCGTTCCTCCACGGCGCCAAGATCGGCGTCGTGGGGCCGAACGGCGCCGGCAAGTCCTCGCTGCTCAAGATCATGGCCGGGCTCGACCACCCGAACAACGGTGACGCGCTGCTCGACCCCGAGGCGACCGTCGGGATGCTGCAGCAGGAGCCGCCGCTGACCGAGGGCAAGACGGTGCTGGAGAACGTCGAGGAGGCGGTCGCCGAGACCAAGGCCAAGATGGCCCGGCTCGACGAGCTCTACATGATGATGGGCGACCCGGACGCCGACCTCGACAAGGTCAACGCGGAGGCCGGTGACCTGCAGAGCGAGCTGGACGCGGCCAACGTCTGGGACCTCGACAGCCGCCTGGAGCAGGCGATGGACGCACTGCGCTGCCCGCCGGCCGACGTCGTGGTCGACCACCTCTCCGGTGGTGAGCGCCGTCGTGTCGCGCTGTGCAAGCTGCTGCTGCAGCAGCCCGACCTGCTGCTGCTCGACGAGCCCACCAACCACCTCGACGCCGAGTCGGTGCAGTGGCTCGAGGGCCACCTCAAGAGCTACCCCGGCGCGGTCCTCGCGGTCACCCACGACCGGTACTTCCTGGACAACGTCGCCGAGTGGATCGCCGAGGTCGACCGGGGCGCCATCCACGGCTACGAGGGCAACTACTCGACGTACCTGGAGACCAAGAAGGACCGGCTCAAGATCGAGGGGCAGAAGGACGCCAAGCGCGCCAAGATGCTCGAGAAGGAGCTGGAGTGGGTCCGCTCCAACCCCAAGGCGCGGCAGGCCAAGAGCAAGTCCCGCCTCGCGCGCTACGAGGAGATGGCGGCCGAAGCCGACCGGATGCGGAAGATCGACACCTCGGAGATCAACATCCCGGCGGGTCCGCGCCTCGGCGACGTGGTGCTCGAGGCGAAGGCGCTCACCAAGGGCTTCGAGGGGCGCACCCTCATGCACGACCTGTCGTTCTCGCTGCCGCGGGCGGGCATCGTCGGCGTCATCGGACCGAACGGCGTCGGCAAGACCACCCTGTTCCGGATGATCACCGGCAACGACGCCCCGGACGCCGGTGAGCTCACGGTCGGCCAGACGGTGAAGATCTCCTACGTCGACCAGAGCCGCGGCGGCATCGACCCGAACAAGAACGTCTGGGAGGTCGTCTCCGACGGCCTGGACTTCATCAAGGTCGCGAACTTCGAGATGAACTCCCGCGCCTACGTCGCGTCGTTCGGCTTCAAGGGGCCCGACCAGCAGAAGAAGGCCGGCGTGCTCTCGGGCGGCGAGCGGAACCGGCTCAACCTGGCGCTCACCCTCAAGATGGGCGGCAACCTGCTGCTGCTCGACGAGCCGACCAACGACCTGGACGTGGAGACCCTGTCCTCGCTCGAGGACGCACTCCTCGACTTCCCGGGGTGTGCCGTGGTCACCTCCCACGACCGGTGGTTCCTCGACCGGGTGGCCACCCACATCCTCGCCTGGGAGGGCGACGACGAGGACCCGGCCAAGTGGTTCTGGTTCGAGGGCAACTTCGCGGCCTACGAGGAGAACAAGGTCGAGCGCCTGGGCGTCGAGGCCGCGCGGCCGCACCGCGTGACCCACCGCCGCCTGACCCGCGACTGACCCGCGGCTGACCCGCGACTGACCCGCGACTGACCCGCGACTGACTGGCCGACCAGCAGCCCACGAGCCTGCGCCGGCGCTGACCGAGGAGGTCAGCGCTGGCGCAGCTCCATCTCGGGGTGCTCGGCCACGAGGTTGTCGCACACCGCGTCGAGGACGCGGCCCATCGCCGCGAGGTCCTCGGCGGACACGAGGTCGACGAGGTGGTCGCGCACGCTCTGCACGTGCAGCGGCGCAGCGCGGCGCAGCAGGTCCATGCCCTCGTCGGTCAGCGCCGCGACGATGCCGCGACCGTCCTCGGGGGACGCCGAGCGGCTCAGCAGGCCGGCGCGCTCCATCCGCGCCACGGTGTGCGTGACCCGGCTCCGGCTGTGCGCCAGCGCGTCGGCGAGCTGGGCCATCCGCATCTGGCCGTCGCGCTCACTGAGCCGCACGAGGATCTCGTACTCGGTGAGCGAGAGGTCGAAGGAGCGGCGCAGGTCCTCGTCGAGCCGGTCGAAGAGCAGGGTCGTGCCCATCACCAACGAGCGCCACGCCCACTGCTGCCGGGCGTCGAGCCACTGCACGTCGGTCGGGTCTGCCACGCCGCCACTCTAGGCGAACCGGCTCGACCGGGGCGTGAGGCCGCGGGGCGTCGGCGGGGTGCGGCACGATGGTGGCATGAGCACCACGGCGGTCGCGGCGCGAGTTCCGAGAGAGGCCCTGCTGCGTTTCCGGGTCCGCGCGCAGGGACTCGACGCCGCCGCGGCCGGTGGTCGCGCCGATCCAGCGGTGCTCGACCTCGGCGTCCAGGAGACCGGTCCCGACGGGGCGCGGTGGGCCCTGGCCGTGCGCGGCGCGGAGCCGACCTACGACGGTCGGCTGCTGGTCTGGACCCTGCGCGGCGCGCCGCACCTGTACCGCCGGGAGGACGCAGCGGTCGTCGCTGCCGCCACTGCTCCGTGGTCGGAGCCGGACGCGGCGAAGCGGGTCTTCGACGCGTCCCGGCCCCTGCGCGCCGCCGGGATCCCGGTCCTCGACGCGTTGGACCACGTCGCCCGGGTGATGCGCGAGGTCGTCGATCGGCCGACGGCCAAGGGTGAGCTCTCGCGCGCCCTCACCGAGCGCCTGCCGCCGCCGTACCTGCGCGAGTGCCGGCCGTGCGGGGCCGTGCACAGCTACGAGCAGACCTTCCGGTTGGCCGCGCTCCGCGCCGGGCTCGAGCTCGAGCCGGGGACCTCGCCTCCGGTCCTCCGCCGGATCCCGGGTTGGGACGGTCCGGCGGCGTCGGTCCCGCCGAGCCACGACGTGGTCCGCGGCGTGCTCCGGCTGCTCGGTCCCGCGACGCCGCAGCAGGTGGCGGGCTTCGTCGACGCACCGGTGAAGGACGTCAGGGCGCGCTGGCCGGAGGACGTCGTGCCCGTGGAGGTCGAGGGGGAGCGCCGGGCCGTGCTGGCCGAGGACCTCGACGCCCTCCGCGACGCGCCGCCTGCGAGCGGGGTGCGGCTCCTCGGGCCGTTCGACCTGTTCCTGCAGGGACGCGACCGGGAGACCGTCGTGCCGGAGGAGGAGGCGCGCAAGGACCTGTGGCGCACCCTGGGCCGGCCGGGCGCGGTCCTGGTCGACCACCAGCTGGTCGGCACCTGGCGTCCGCGCAGCAGCGGCCGACGGCTGCGTCTCGAGGTCGTCCGCTGGGACGGTGGCGACCACCCCGTGGGCCTGGTCGAGGAAGCAGAACGCCTGGCCACGTTCCGCGGCCAGGCGTTCGCAGGGTTCAGCGACTAGGTCAGATCCGCTCGAGGATCATCGCCATGCCCTGGCCGCCGCCCACGCAGAGGGTGATCAGGCCGGTGGTCTTGTCGTGCCAGTCCAGCGAGTTCAGCATCGTGTTCTGCAGCCGGGCGCCGGTCATGCCGAACGGGTGTCCCACGGCGATCGCGCCGCCGTTGACGCTGAGGCGGTCCAGGTCGATCCCGAGCTCCTGGTAGGAGGGGATGACCTGAGCGGCGAAGGCCTCGTTGATCTCCACGAGGTCGATGTCGTTGATGCTCATGCCGGCGAGCTTGAGGGCCCGCTTGGTGGCCTCGACCGGGCCCAAGCCCATGATCTCGGGGGAGAGGCCGGAGACACCGGTGGCGACGACCCGCGCGAGCGGGGTGATCCCCAGCTCGGCCGCCTTGGTGTCCGACATCATCACGACGGCGGCAGCGCCGTCGTTGAGCGGGCAGCAGTTGCCCGCGGTGACGATGCCGTCGGGGCGGAAGACCGGCTTCAGCTCCGCCAGCGCCTCGACCGTCACGCCGGCCCGCGGGCCGTCGTCCGCGGAGACGACCGTGCCGTCGGGCGTGGTGACGGGGGTGATCTCCCGGGCCCAGAAGCCGTCCTTGATGGCCTTCTCCGCCCGCTGCTGCGAGCGCGCGGCGTACTGGTCGGCCTCCTCCCGGGTGACCCCGCGCAGGCGAGCGACGTTCTCCGCGGTCTGGCCCATCGCGATGTAGGCGTCCGGGAGCAGGCCGTCCTCGCGCGGGTCGTGCCAGTCGACGCCGCCCTCGGCCATCTTCTGGGTGCGCTCCTCGGCCTCGGCGAACTTGGGGTTCTTGGTGTCGGGCCAGTGGTCGGAGGTGCCCTTGGCGAACCGGGACACGGTCTCGACGCCGGCGGAGATGAAGACGTCGCCCTCGCCGGCCTTGATCGCGTGGAAGGCCATCCGCGAGGTCTGGATCGACGAGGCGCAGTAGCGGGTGACGGTGGCGCCCGGCACGGCGTCCATGTCGTTGAGGACGTTGACGATCTTCGCCATGTTGTTGCCCGACTCCCCGCCCGGGAGGCCGCAGCCGAGGTAGAGGTCGTCGACGGTGGTCGGGTCGAGCTCGGGGATCTTGTCCAGTGCCGCCTTGACGATCTGGGCGGCGAGGTCGTCGGGTCGCAGGTCCTTCAGCGAGCCCTTGTTCGCCCGACCGATGGGCGAGCGCGTGGCTGAGACGATGACGGCTTCGGGCATGCAGGAGCTCCGATCTCGAAGGAATGTGCCCGGTCAGCCTAGATCAGCCGGTGCTGGGAGGATCGTGGCGTGCGACACGTCTACGAGTGCCCCCTCCGTTGGGGAGACATGGACCTCCTCGGTCACGTCAACAACGTCGTGTACGTCGACTACCTGCAGGAGGCGCGCGTCGACATGCTGCGCACCCACGGTCGGTCCACGGCGACGGGCGACCTGGCGGAGGGGGTGGTCGTCGTCCGGACCGAGATCACCTACCGGGCGCCGCTGGAGTTCCGGTTCCGCCCCGTCCAGGTGGAGTGCTGGGTGACGGAGATCCGGGCCGCCTCGTTCACGATCGCCTACGAGCTGTTCCAGGAGGACGCCGAGGGCCGGCGCACGGTCTACGCCCGCGCCACGACTCTGCTCACGCCGTACGTCTTCGAGCACGAGCGCCCGCGGCGGCTGACGGCCGAGGAGAAGCGGACGCTCGAGGACTACCTCGAGCCGGCCGAGCCGGTGTCCGCGCCGGTCGTGGCGCCGCGTCGCGAGCGCGTCGGTCGCTACGAGGTGCAGGTGCGCTTCTCCGACGTCGACGTCTTCCGCCACGTCAACAACGTCAAGTACTTCGAGTACTTCCAGGAGGCGCGCATCCTCTATTTCGCGCGGCTGTGGCGCGACGCGCCGCTCGAGATCCCGCGGCCGACGCTCGTGGTCGCGCACAAGCAGGTGGAGTACAAGGTGCCGCTGGTCCACCGCACCGAGCCCTACGAGGCGTGGTCGTGGATCTCCCGGGTCGGCACCACGTCGTTCGACGTGCAGTCCGACCTCTGCGACGGCGAGACCGTCCTGGCACGGGCGACGACGACGATCGTGGTCTTCGACCCGGAGACGCAGCGGGCGACCCGGCCCCTGCCGGTGTTCCGGGAAGCGCTGCTGTCGGCAGCGGCCGGGCCGCCGGTGCCCTAAGGTCCCGTCGGTGCCCCTCGTCCCGCGTCCGCTGACCCGGCTCCCGCGTCGGCTGGCGCACCGCGCCGTGCACGCGGCGTGGCGCTGGGTCGACGAGGTGGGCGAGATCGTGCCCGGCACGCCCGGGGCCGCGGCGTTCGGCAGCTTCGGCGCCGGTACCTGCGTCGACTTCCCGCCGGCCAGCATCGTCGGCCGCGGCTCCATCCACCTCGGGTCCGGGACCCTCGTCGGCCGCCAGGTCACCCTCTCGGTCGGTTGGGGGGTCGGCGAGCAGGAGCTGCCGCCGCGCGGGTTGGTGATCGGCGACCGATGCGTGCTGGGCGCCCGCACCAGCATCACCGCGCACCGCTCCATCGAGCTCGGCGACGACGTCTTCTGCGGCCAGGGCGTCTTCATCACCGACGCGAGCCACGGCTACCAGGTGCCGGACCGGCCGATCGGCGCCCAGTTCGGCCGCAGCCACCCGGTGGTCGTCGGCGCGGGCAGCTGGATCGGCCACCACGCGGTGCTCCTGCCCGGCACCAGGCTGGGCCGCAACGTGGTGGTGGCGGCGGGCTCGGTCGTGCGCGGCGAGGTCGCGGACCACGCGGTCGTGGCCGGCAACCCGGCCCGGGTGGTGCGGCGGCTGGAGCCGGGTGTCGGCTGGGTCGGCTCGCGGGGCGACGTACGCCCGGTGCTCGACGACGACCTCGAGGACGCCATGGTGGGGCTGCCCTGAGGGCGCTCGCCGGCTACTCCAGCGTGTTGACCATGAACTGCGCCGCGTGGGTGACGTACTCCCAGAACTGCGCGTCCTGCTCGGGGGTGAGGTCGACGGCGTCGAGACCGGCACGGAAGTGCTTGAGCCAGGCGTCCCGGGCGGCGGGGGTCACCTCGAACGGCGCGTGCCGCATCCGCAGGCGGGGGTGACCACGAGTCTCGGAGTACGTCGTGGGGCCGCCCCAGTACTGCACGAGGAAGTGCAGGAACCGCTCCTCCGCGGGCCCGAGGTCCTCCTCGGGGTACATCGGTCGGAGCACCTCGTCCTCGGCCACGCCCTCGTAGAACGTCGAGACGATTCTCCGGAACGTCTCGAAGCCGCCGATCTCCTCGTAGAACGTGCTCACCCGTCCATTCTGCCGCCGGCCGGCCGCTGCGTTGAATCCGCGTGGAAGACTCGCGACGACCAGCACGTCCCCCAGTGACATCAGGAGTTGATCGACGCATGGCAACGACGCGCACCGCGCAGACCACCTGGCAGGGCTCCCTCCAGGAGGGCTCCGGCTCCGTGGAGCTCCAGACCTCCGGCGTGGGTACCTTCGACGTCTCCTGGCCCTCTCGCGCCGAGTCGGCCAACGGCAAGACGAGCCCCGAGGAGCTGATCGCGGCGGCGCACTCCTCGTGCTTCTCGATGGCCCTCTCCGCCGCCCTGTCGAAGGCCGGCACGCCGCCGACCACCCTCGAGAGCACCGCGGAGGTCGAGCTGACCCCCGGCACCGGCATCACCGGCATCAAGCTGACGGTCGTCGGCACCGTCGAGGGCATCTCCGAGGAGCAGTTCGTCGAGGCGGCGAACGGCGCCAAGGAGAACTGCCCGGTGAGCAAGGCGCTGGCGGGCACCACGATCACGCTGGACGCCTCGCTCAAGGCCTGATCCCGCGGTACGACACGTACGACACGGGGCGACGGCCCGCCCGGTCACCGGGCGGGCCGTCGTCGCGTTCAGGCCCTGTCGCCGGCCTCGTGTCCCGCCTTCTCGTCGGCGTCCGTGCCGGCCGACTCGCCACTGCGGCCGCGCTCCTGCGCGGCAGCGTTCCTCTCGTCGCGGTGCCAGATGACGCGCTGGGCGAACGGGATCTCGATGCCCTCGTGGTCGAAGCGGCTCTTGATCCGCTGCCGCAGCTCGCGGGCGACCGCCCAGTTCTCGAGGGGAGCGGTCTTCACCATGATCCGCAGGTTGATCGAGTCGGCCGCGAGCATCTCGACACCGGTGACCTCCGGCTCCTCGATGAGCAGCCCCCGGAAGTCCTCGTCCTCCCACATGCTGCGCCCGACGTCCTGGAGCACCTGCTTGGCCTTGACCAGGTCGGTGTCGTAGGCGACGCCCACGTCGATCAGGGCCCGCGACCAGTTCTGGCTGAGGTTGCCGACGCGCATGATCTCGCCGTTCGGGACGTACCAGACCGTCCCGTCGAGGGCGCGCAGCCGCGTGACCCGCAGGCTCACCGCCTCGACGGTGCCGACGGCCTCGCCGAGGTCGATGACGTCGCCCACGCCGTACTGGTCCTCGAAGATCATGAAGATCCCCGACAGGAAGTCCTTGACCAGCGACTGAGCGCCGAAGCCGAGCGCCACGCCGACGATGCCGGCGCTGGCGATGATCGGCGCGATGTCGACGCCGACCTCGCTGAGGATCATCGTCCCGATGACGGCGAGCAGCAGGCCGGTGATGACGCTCTTGAGCAGGTCGCCCATGGTCTTGGCGCGCTGGACCCGCCGGTTGTGGTTGGCCACGTCCTTGACGGCGACGGACTGGACCGCCTCGTTGCTGCGCCGTCGGGGGAGCCGGGTCACCTTGTCGGGGAGCACCCCGTCCTCGGCGCTCACCACCAGGCGGTCGACGAGCTTGTGCAGCACCCAGCGGACCACCAGGCCGAGCACCAGCAGCCCGGCGATGGCGAGCGGCTTCCCGATGATCACGTCGGCGACCTCGGCGAGGTCGTCGTTGCGCCCGAACCATCGCCAGACGAGGTCGCAGACCTGCTCGCCGTCGGCGCAGGGGCTGGTGGAGTCGGCAAGCGCGAACATGGCACCCATGTGTAACAGGTCCGCATCGCCGTACGGCGCCGTCGGCGGTGGGACGCGGTGCGGTGTGCGCCACTCGTCTCGGACGCCCCCGGGGGTGGCCGGCACGGTGCCGATATCGTTGGCCGCGTGACCGCCACGATCCCCGTCCTCCGCCGGGCCGCCACCGTCCTGACCGCCCTGGCGGCCGTCCTGCTGGCCGGCCTCGCGCTGTCCGCGCCGGCGAGCGCCGACGTGCCCGAGGGTTGGTCCGAGCCGCCGCCGGTCGACGGCCTCGAGGCGCTGCTCCTGCTCGGCGGGCTCCCGCTGCTGCTGGTCGTGGTGATCATGCTCGCCGTCTACGTCCCGGCGCTGGCGCGTGGTGAGCGCGTCGCGCCCGGCCAGGCGACCATCGAGAACCAGTGGATCGGCGGGCCGCGCAAGTCGACCGCCGAGCTCGCCGCCCCGGACCGCGACGACTCGGAGGCCGGTGGCGCAAGTGCCCGCTGGTGAACCGTTCAGCCCGCGTGAGCGGGTCCGGCTCGACGAGGCGATCCGCAGCGCGGAGCGGTACTCGCGGGTGGAGTTCTCCGTCTTCGTCGGCGTGGCCGAGGGTGACCCGCGTGCGTTCGCCACGCAGCTGCACAACTCCCTCGTGGCGCCGTCCCGCAGCGTGCTGATCATGGTGGACCCCGCGGCGCGGGCGCTCGAGATCGTGACCGGGGGTTGGGTGCGGCGCTCCCTCTCCGACAAGGAGGTCGAGCTCGCGGCCCTCCAGATGCAGCACGCCTTCGCCGAGGGCGACCTGGTCGACGGCCTGGTCCGCGGCATCCACCTGCTGGCCGACCACGCCCGGTCGCCGCAGACCCTCCACGCCGCCGAGGACTGAGCGACCCCCGTCCCCGCCGACCGTGCAGGGCTGCCACCTCGACGGTCGTGGGGGTGACGCGCAACGGCCGGCCTCCCGGGTGGGAGGCCGGCCGTCGTCGTACGGCGGGGCTCAGCCGCGCGCGTCGCGCTCCTGGGCCGCGAGCGCCCGGACGATCTCGGCTCGGGCCTCGCCGGCGTACCGCTGCGCGGCCTTGGGCGCGTCGTTGTCGGCCAGCCAGGCGTCGAGCCGGTCGACCGTCGCCTGTGTCGCGAGCGGCTTGGGGAACCCGTGCTCCAGGAGGACCGAGGCCTTGTGGAAGCCGAGCCGGTCGATCGCGGTGCCGGCCGCCTCGAGGTACTTCTCGAGGTAGGGCTCGATGACGTCGGCCTGCCCGAAGCGGAAGATCGACAGCACCATCTCGCGCGAGGTCTCGTTCGGCGTGGCCGGGTCCATGATCGCGGCCCAGCCGGCCGCCTTGGCCTCCGCGGTCGGCTGCGCGACGCGGGCCGCGGCAGCCTTCTCCTTGCCCGAGCTGGTGCGGTCCCGCTCGAGCTCCGCGTCGATCTCGGCGTCGCCGAAGACGCCGAGCCGGGCCAGGTTCCGCACCAGCTCCCAGCGCAGGTCCTGGTCGACGCTGAGGCCGGCGACCTCCCACGACCCGTCGAGCAGCGACCGCAGGTCCGCCACCGCCTGGTCGGAGTGGGCGGCCGCGGCGTACGCGCGGGCGAACGTCAGCTGGTGGTCGCTGCCCTCCGCGGCGCCGAGGAGGAGCTCGCGGAGGCCGGTCTCCCACTCGGCCTTGAGCGCCGGCCGGCCGGCGGGGTCGGAGTAGAACTCGACCGCGAGCGCCGTCGAGGCGGGGATCCGGGTGACGCCCCACGCGTCGGTCTCCTGGCCGATGTTGGCCAGGACCAGCCGGACCCAGTCGGTCGCGGGCATCTCGCCGTCGCGGGTCATGTCCCACGCGGCTCCCCACACGATCGCCCGGGGCAGCGAGTCCTCGAGCTCGGAGAGCCCGCCGACCACGGTGGCGAGCGACCGCTCGTCGAGCCGGATCTTCGCGTACGCGTGGTCCTCGTCGTTGAGCAGCAGCAGGTCCGGCTGGTCGACGCCCACGAGCTGCTCGACGGCGGTCGTGGCGCCCTCGACGTCGATCTCGAGGTAGTCGCGGCGCACGAGCGCGCCGTCACGACGGTCGTAGAGGCCGATGCCGAGCCGGTGCCGGCGCAGGGTCGGCCAGTCCGGGTGCGCGGACTGCTCGACCGAGAACGACGTGTAGCGGCCCTCCTCGTCGAGCGCGAACGCCGGGCGGAGCGTGTTGACGCCGGCGGTCTGCAGCCACTCCTGGGCCCAGCCGCCGAGCTCGCGGCCCGACGAGCGCTCGAGCGCGGCGAGCAGGTCGTCGAACGTCGCGTTGCCGAACGCGTGGTCCTTGAAGTACTGCCGCAGGCCGGCGACGAACGGGTCGAGGCCCACCCAGGCGACCAGCTGCTTGAGCACCGAGGCGCCCTTGGCGTAGGTGATCATGTCGAAGTTGACCTCGACCGCGTGCAGGTCGACGTTGTCGGCCGCGATCGGGTGCGTCGAGGGCAGCTGGTCGGCGCGGTAGCCGGTCTGCTTCCGGGCGTTGGCGAAGCCGGTCCAGGCGTCGGTGAACTCCGTGGCCTCGGCCTCGCACCAGTAGCAGGCCCACTCCGCGAACGACTCGTTGAGCCAGAGGTCGTCCCACCACTTCATGGTCACGAGGTCGCCGAACCACATGTGCGCCATCTCGTGGGTGATGACGGAGGTGCGGAACTCGTAGAACGAGCGAGGCTGGCGGCTGCGCGGCAGGTACTCGTCGCGCAGGGTCACGCACCCGGCGTTCTCCATCGCGCCCATGTTGTACTCCGGCACGTAGAGCTGGTCGTACTTGCCGAAGGGGTAGGGGAAGTCGAACTTCTCCTCGAAGAACTCGAAGCTCTGCTTGGTCGTCTCGACCAGCGCCGCGGTGTCCATGTGCTCGACCAGCGACTGGCGGCAGTAGTGGCCAAGCGGGATGTCGCCGTGCTTGCCCCGGTAGACGTCGTGCTCGGCGTGGTACTCGCCGGCGACGATGGCGGTGATGTAGGTCGACATCGGCTTGGTCGGCTCGAACTCCCAGACCGCCTTGTCGCTGTCGGCGCCCTCGAGCGGTCGCGGCTCGGGCGTGGGGGAGTTGGAGACGACGACCCAGTGGGCCGGGGCGGTCACGGTGAAGGTGAACGGCGCCTTGAGGTCGGGCTGCTCGAAGGTCGTGTAGACGCGGCGCGCGTCCGGCACCTCGAACTGCGAGTAGAGGTACACCCGGTCGTCGACCGGGTCGACGAAGCGGTGCAGGCCCTCGCCGGTGTGGGAGTAGGTGCAGTCGGCGCGCACGACGAGCACGTTCTCGGCCTGCAGGCCGGGCAGGGCGATGCGGCTGTCCGCGTACGCCGTGGCCGGGTCGAGCGGCTCGCCGTTCAGGGTGATCTCGCGGACGGTCGCGTCCACGAGGTCGGCGAAGGTCTCGGCGCCGGGCTCGCGGCAGGTGAACTCGATGGTGGTGGTCGAGCCGAAGGTCTTCTCGCCGGTCGTGAGGTCGAGGTCGATGGTGTACGACGTGACGTCGAGGAGTGCGGCTCGGGTCGCGGCCTCGTCCCGCGTCAGGTTGGTTCCAGGCATGCGCCGCATCCTGCCACCGGCGGTGCGGGGGCCCCGAGCCGGCCGCGGGTGGACCTCAGGGGTCATCGGAGAAAACTTTTGAGATCCGCGTGTCGGTGCTTGACTTTCTTCACTACAGTGCGCGGGTGCCTCACCCGTCACAGCCGTCCCGTCCGCACCAGCCGCCGGCCCGGCGTCGCGTCCTCGCCGCAGTCGTGCTGCTCCTGGGCTCGGTGCTGACCGGGGTGACGATCTCCCCCGCAGCGCCGGCCTCGGCCGGCTCGACGTACCTGTGCAAGGGGTACGCCGGCTGCCGCGACGCGGGCTACAGCAACGCGGGCTACCAGGCCGCGAGCAAGCAGATGTTCTGGCGGATGTACGCCGGGCACAACTGCACCAACTACGTGGCCTACCGGATGGTCCGCAGCGGGATGCCGAACACCCGCCCGTGGGACGGAGGGGGCAACGCCGAGCACTGGGGCCGCCAGATGGCCTCGATCACCGACCAGACGCCGATGGTCGGCGCGGTGGCGTGGTGGAAGGCGAACGTCCCCGGGGCGGGCTCGTCCGGCCACGTCGCGTACGTCGAGCAGGTCGTCTCCAACCGCGAGATCATCGTCTCCGAGGACAGCTGGGGTGGCGACTTCTCCTGGCGCCGGATCACCAAGGACGGCACCGGCTGGCCCAGCGGCTTCATCCACTTCAACGACGCCACCGTCGTCAACGACCAGCCGCCGGCCGTGGTCGGCACCCCGGCGGTCGGTCGGGCGGTCACGGCCGACGTCGGCTCGTGGCAGCCGTCGGCGACCTACAAGTACCAGTGGCTGGTCGCAGGCAAGGCGGTCGCCGGCGCCACCACGGCGTCGTTCACGCCGACGGCCTCGCACCTGAACAAGAGGCTGCGGGTGAAGATCACCGCCAAGCGCAACGGGTACGTCGCCACGTCGGCCCGGTCGGCTGCCGGGCCCACCGTGTCCCCGGGTGACCTGCAGCAGCTCTCCTCCCCGGTGATCACCGGGACCGCCGAGGTGGACCAGCCGCTCACGGTCTCCCGGCCGGAGTTCGCCCCGGCCGCCGGTACCCAGAGCGTCCAGTGGCTCGCCGACGGGAAGCCGATCGCCGGCGCCACCGGCTGGACGCTGGTGCTCGGTCAGGAGCAGATCGGCACCGCGGTCGCGGCGCGGGTCACTTCCGGGGCCGTCGGCTACCGCGAGGTGACGCTCGAGTCCGCCCCGACCGCGCGGGTCGTGGCCGGGACGATCGAGGTCCGCACGCCGTTCGAGATCCGCGGCAAGCGCCGGGTGGGTCGCACCCTGACCGCCGTCGCCGGCGAGTACACGCCCGCCGACGCGCAGGTCACCCACACCTGGCTCCGGGACGGCGAGCCCATCCCGGGCGCCGACGGGCCGACGTACGTGCTGCGCCCCGGCGACGTCGGGCGCCGCATCGGCCTGCAGGTCGCCCTGCGCGCGCCGCACTACCGCAGCGTGACGCGGACCGTCCGCTCCGAGGAGCGCGTCGTCACCAAGTCGCAGCTCGTGCTGCGGGCCAAGGGTCGCCCCGGCCGCGCGGTCGTCGTCGTGCGGGTCAAGGCTCCTGGCGTGCCCCAGCCGGCCGGCTCGGTGGTCGTGCGCATCGGGGGCCGGACGGTGGAGGCACCGCTGGCCCGGGGCCGGGCCCGGGTCCTCGTCCCGGGCCTGCGTGCGGGCGAGAAGCGCGTGCGGGTGGTCTACGCGGGCGACGAGCTGGTCCGGGGCAGCCGCGGCGCGACCACGGTGGAGGTGGCGCCGCGCTAGGTCCCGGCGGGCGCCGACGGGAATCTTCCGGCTCGATCTGGGTTGGGGAAGGACATGACGACCAACGCCGACTTCTGGTTCGACCCTGCCTGTCCGTTCGCCTGGATCACCTCCCGGTGGATCCTCGAGGTGGAGCAGGTCCGTGACATCTCGGTCACGTGGCACCTGATGAGCCTGGCGTACCTCAACCAGGACAAGGACATCCCCGACTCCTACCGCGAGCTGCTCAAGGACGCCTGGCAGCCGGTGCGCGTCGTCATGGCCGCCGAGCAGGCGCACGGCAAGGAGGTGCTGCTCCCGCTCTACACCGCGCTCGGCACCCGCCGGCACCAGGAGGGGCAGGACTTCACCCGGGAGACGATCGTCTCGGCGCTCGAGGAGGCCGGGCTGCCCACCTCGCTCGCCGACGCGATGGACGACTCCTCCTACGACGAGGCCATCAAGAAGTCCCACCACCTCGGCATGGACCAGGTCGGCGACGAGGTCGGTACGCCGACGATCGCCATCGAGGGCACCGCCTTCTTCGGCCCGGTCCTGGGTTCGATCCCCCGCGGCGAGGAGGCCGGCCGGGTCTGGGACGGCGCGGTGCTGCTCGCCGGCTACCCGCACTTCTACGAGCTGAAGCGCTCCCGCGACGCCGAGCTGGACTTCAGCTAGCCTCCGCGGCCGCTCACCCGGTCGACGTCGGCCCGCTTCGCCTCCAGGGCGGGCCGGTGCTCGGGGCGGGCGGCGGCGCCGAGGTCGGCGAGCATCGCCTGCAGCCGCCTCGGCACCTGCAGGCTGTCGGCGCCCCAGTGGGCGACCTCGTCGACCGCGTGGTCGAGGAGGTCGGCGAAGGAGTGGGGGCGCAGCACCACCCGCGCGACACCGTCGGCGTCGGCCTCCACCCCGGTCGGGTCGCGGTGCACGGCCAGCCGGCGCAGCAGGTCGTGGAGCTGGTCGATCACCTGTGCCGCGGTGGTCGGGTCGTTGACCCCGGGGGAGAGCGCACGCTCGGCGATGTCGACGAGCCGCCGCACGCCGTACGACACGTCCTGCTGGAGGCTGCGCTCCGCCGTCAGCTGCACGTGCCGGTGCACCAGGTCGCCTCCGTCGGCCCCGCCCCCCGTGCGTGCGCCGTGCACGACGGCGAGCGGCGAGCCCTCGGGCAGGAAGGTCCCGAGCCGGTGCAGCAGCTCCACCCGGACGCCACGGTCCCGCGCTGCTGAGACCAGCGGCGCCACCTGGACCGCGTCGAGGTATCCGGAGCGGGCCGCCGTGACGACGTGCTGGCCGGCGAGCTCGGTGAGCTCCGGCTCGCCCGGCGTCGCCGGCCGCTGGGCGAGCGTCTTCTCGAGCAACCGGCGGGTGTCGTGGCTGGTGCGTCGCACGATGGTGCCGACGCGGATCGACTCGGTGATGTGGTGGATGAAGGCGAGGAACATGCCGACGGCCGCCAGGACGAGCAGGTAGGCGCCGGTCACCGCCAGCTGCGGTACCTCGCGACCGACCTCGTCGACGATCGAGCGCAGGACGGTGAGCGAGTAGAGGAACGACGCGGCGAAGACCCCGAGCGTGTGCTGGGTGATCCGGTCGTCGAGGAAGGTGCCCAGCACGCGCGGCGAGAACTGGCTGCTCGCCAGCTGTAGGACCACGATCGTGATCGAGAAGACCAGGCCGGTGACCGAGATCATCGCCCCGGCGATGGCGGAGAGCACCGCGCGGGCGCCTTCGGCGCCACCGCCGAACAGCAGCGGCATCCATGACGCGGTGCCGTTCTCCACCGCCGGGAGCAGCAGCGCGGCGACGACCGCCCCGGCACACCACAGCGTCGGGATCACCCAGAACGGCCCGAAGACCGTCCGGACGACGCGCCGCGCGAGGCCGACGTCGCGCACGCCCGTGCCTGCCACGGCGCTCAGCTCGACCCGGTCGCGACGCCGACGGTCACCGCGGTGGTCACCGCGGCGGTCGAGGCGGTGATCGCGTCGCGGACCGCGGCCGCGGCCCACTCGCCCTCCGCGAGCTCCTTGGCCCGCCGGCGGACCTGCGAGCCCGACAGGCCCTCGTGATCGATGGTGCGGTGGGCGCGCCCGAGGGCGTGCAGCAGCGCGACGAGCGCCCGGGTCCGGTCGTCCGGCTCGGCGCCTTCCACGAGCGCGGCGCGCAGGGCGCGGCGTACCTGCTCCTCGTGGGCGGAGTCGACCGCGGGCCAGCGACGGCGCGGGAAGAGCCCGAGCAGCTTGTCGTGCTCCAGCCGGACGAGCCCGCGCTCGACCAGGCTGCCGAGGAGACGGTCGCGCGCGCCCTTGCCGAGCCGGGTCACCAGGTCCTGGGCCGACCGGTCCCTCTCCGCGACGGTGCTCAGCGCGTCCGCGAGCTCGGGTTCGTCCGCCACAGCGGACGCCGGCGCGACTGCGCGCACCTTCGCCGTGTGCCAGAAGCCCCGCTTCTCCTCGACCTCCACGGCGCCGCGCAGCGCGAGCTCGACGAGGAGCGCACCGCCGAGAGCGACCTGCAGGTGGGTCGTCGCCTGGAGGGATCCGGACTCGTCGTCGAGCAGCAGGAGCAGCAGGTCCTCGCCGATCAGGGTCATGCGGGTCACGCTAGCGCCGACGCGGGGACGGCCGACCGGGTGTCGAACCCTAGGATCGGGCCCATGAGCCGAGTCCTGTCCGCCGTCGCCTGGCCATACGCCAACGGCCCGCGCCACATCGGCCACGTCGCCGGGTTCGGCGTGCCCTCCGACGTCTTCAGCCGCTACATGCGGATGGCGGGGCACGACGTGCTCATGGTGTCCGGCACCGACGAGCACGGCACGCCCATCCTCATCGCCGCCGACGAGGCCGGGCTGAGCCCGCAGGAGCTCGCCGACCAGAACCACCGGCTCATCGCCGAGGACCTCGTCGCCCTCGGGATCTCCTACGACCTCTACACCCGCACGACGACGCGCAACCACCACGCCGTGGTCCAGGAGCTCTTCCGCGGCGTGCACCAGAACGGCTACTTCGTCGAGAAGACGACCTACGGCGCGATCTCGCCGTCCACCGGTCGCACCCTGCCGGACCGCTACATCGAGGGCACGTGCCCGATCTGCGGGTACGACGGCGCGCGCGGCGACCAGTGCGACAACTGCGGCAACCAGCTCGACCCGGCCGACCTGAAGAACCCGACGTCGCGCATCAACGGCGAGACCCCGGAGTTCGTCGAGACCCAGCACTTCTTCCTCGACCTGCCGGCGCTCGCGGACGCGTTGGGGGAGTGGCTCGACGAGCGGGAGGCGACCGGGCTGTGGCGCCCCAACGTGATCCGCTTCAGCCAGAACATCCTCAAGGAGATCCGGCCCCGCGCGATGACGCGCGACATCGACTGGGGCATCGCGGTGCCGCTCGAGGGCTGGGAGGACAACCCGACCAAGAAGCTCTACGTGTGGTTCGACGCCGTCATCGGCTACCTCTCCGCCTCGATCGAGTGGGCGCGACGGCTGGGTGACGGCGAGCGCTGGCGTGAGTGGTGGAACGAGCCCGAGGCCCTGTCCTACTACTTCATGGGCAAGGACAACATCACCTTCCACTCCCAGATCTGGCCGGCCGAGCTGCTGGCCTACGCCGGGCGGGGGAGCAAGGGCGGCGAGCCACGGGAGTACGGCCGGCTCAACCTCCCGACCGAGGTGGTCTCCTCGGAGTTCCTCACCATGGAGGGCCGGAAGTTCTCCTCCTCCAAGAAGGTCGTCATCTACGTCCGCGACCTGCTCAGCCGCTACCAGCCCGACGCGTTCCGGTACTTCGTGGCCGCCGCCGGGCCGGAGAACCAGGACTCCGACTTCACCTGGGCGGAGTTCGTGCGCCGCACCAACGACGAGCTGGTCGCCGGGTGGGGGAACCTGGTGAACCGCACCGCGAACCTGATCGCCAAGAACTTCGGCGAGATCCCGCCGGCCGGTCCGCTGACCGCCGAGGACGAGGCGGTGCTGGCGGTCGCCGAGGGCGCGTTCGCCACCGTCGGCGACCTCATCGGCCGGCACCGGCAGAAGCAGGCGATCGGCGAGGCGATGCGCGCGGTCGGCGAGGTCAACAAGTACGTCTCGGACTCCGAGCCCTGGAAGCTGAAGGGCGAGGAGCAGCGCGAGCGCCTCGGGACCGTGCTGCACGTCGTGGCGCAGTGCGTCGCGGACCTCAACCTGGTGCTCGCGCCGTTCCTGCCCTTCGCGGCGAACGAGGTCGACCGGGCCTTCGGCGGCGCCGGCGACGTCGCGCCGATGCCTCGGCTGGAGGAGGCCGACGACCTCGACGGCGGCGCGCCGTACCCGATCATCACCGGCGAGTACTCCTCGGTCCCGCGCTGGGAGCGGCGCCCGATCGTCGTCGGCACGCCCGTCGCGAAGCCCACGCCGGTCTTCACCAAGCTCGACTCGTCGGTCGTCGAGGAGGAGCTGGCCCGGCTGGGTGGATGATCGTCGGTGGCCGTACGGTCGCTGCGTGGCACGACCTGACGCGCACTCACACCTCCGGATCGCTCGGCCCACCACCGACCTACGGCGTGCCGAGGCCTTCTGGGCGGACGGGTTGGGGCTCGACGTGCTGACCCGGGTCGTCGACGGTCACCAGCTGGTGATGCTCGGGTGGCCGGATGCTGCGTGGCACCTCGAGCTGGTCGAGGACGCCGCGATCACGCCTCGGCCGACGGAGGAGGACCTGCTGGTGCTCTACCTCGGGGAGCACGCGGACGACGAGTTCGTCGCCCGCCTGTGCGCGCACGGCGGACGGGTGGTGGCCGCGCGGAACCCGTACTGGGACCGGTGGGGCGTCACCATCGAGGACCCCGACGGCTACCGGTTGGTCCTCTCGCGCCGCCGCTGGTGATCACCCCTGTCGTGTCGAGGCCGGCGAGCGGGGGTACGGGACGGCCATGACGAGCGAGCCGATCGACGAGCGCCAGTTCCGGGCGGCGACCCAGCAGGCGGTCGACGCGACCGCCACCGCCTACACCCGTGACGCCGAGATCGACGTCGAGGACCACCTGCGCCGCGAGATGGCCCGCGCCGGCCTGGCCCTCGACGACGACGCCTGGGTGCGCGAGGTCGCCCGAGCGGTGCGCTCGGGTCACCACGTCGACTTCACGGAGCCGACCGAGCCCGGGTCGCTCGGCGGCGACAACGGCGGGGGCTGAGCGGTCGTCGGCTGCCGGCGGTGGCGCCGGGTGGTGACGGGGGACAGCCCGCGACGCTAGCGTCGGCCCGTGACCCTCGCCTTCCTGCTCACGTCGCTCGTCATCGTGGCGACCCCCGGGACCGGAGCACTCTTCGCCCTCGCCGCGGGCCTCGCCCGCGGGCCGCGCGCCGCCGTGCTGGCGGCCTTCGCCTGCACTCTCGGCACGGTGCCGCACCTGCTCGCCGCGATCACCGGCCTGGCAGCCGTGCTGCACGCGAGCGGCGCGGCCTTCCAGGTCCTCAAGTACGCCGGCGTCGCCTACCTGCTGTGGATGGCGTGGTCGACCTGGCGCGACACGGGGGCACTCACCGTCGACGACGACGGGCCTCGTGGGGCGCGGGCGGTCATCGTCTCCGGGGTCACGCTCAACCTGCTCAACCCGAAGCTGACCCTGTTTTTCTTCGCGTTCCTGCCCCAGTTCGTGCCCGCGGGCACCGGCTCGGTGCCCGCGATGCTCGGGCTCAGCGCCGTCTTCATGGCGATGACGTTCGTCGTCTTCGCGGCGTACGGCGTCGCGGCCGCCGCCGTGCGGGACCGGGTGCTGGCCCGGCCGCGGCTGGTGGCCCGGCTGCGTCGGGGGTTCGCGGCGTCGTTCGCGCTGCTGGGCGCCCGGCTGGCGGTCGAGAGCCCCGCGGAGGCCCGCTGAGGCCCGCTGAGGCATGCCCGGGCCTGCTCCGGCCTCGGCCTGCCCGGGCCCGCTTGGACACTGTGGGGACCGTGCCGCTGCACGCCCGAACCCGCTGCCGCCGACCCCGCCCGAGCCCCTAGGCTCCTCGGCATGACCGCGCAGATGTACCTGCCGACCTTCTACGTCAAGCAGAAGATCGCCCTCACGACCAACCGCTACGAGCTCTACGCCGCGAACCCGGACGGGTCGTTCGGGCAGATGTACGGGCTCGCCGAGCAGAAGCGGCTCGCCTTCAAGGAGCAGGTCACCTTCTACAGCGACGCCTCGAAGAGCCGACCGGTCTTCGGGTTCAAGGCGCGCCAGCGGCTGGACTTCAACGCCGGCTACGACATCACCGACGAGTCCGGCCAGGCCCTGGGGTTCTTCCGCAAGGAGTTCGGCGCCAGCCTGCTGCGCTCGACGTTCCACGTCGAAGGGCCGGGTTACGCCGGCACGGGTCAGGAGCGGAGCATGGCGGTCGCGCTGATCCGCCGGTTCACCGAGATCCCGTTCCTGCCGATCCACTTCGACTTCACGGGCTCGGACGGGCAGCCGCTGCTGTCGGTGGAGCGCCAGGTCAGCGTCCGTGACCGGTACGTCGTGCAGGTCCCCGACCAGCGGGTCGACTTCCGCGTCGCGGCTGCGATCGCGGTGGGCCTCGACGCGCTGATGCAGCGCTGAGGCGGGCTGCCACAGTGCTCTTCCCGGAGTCGCGGCGCGCGCTCGAGCAGCCCAGCGGACCGCCGGCGTGGTCGGCGGAGCACGACCTGGCCGCCGAGCGGGCGCGAGCGCGTGCCGAGGCGCTGGCCGAGCCCCGCGAGGACGTCGCCGAGATCCGGGACCTCGACGCCGACGGGGTGCCCTGCCGGCTCTACCGCCCCGCTGGTGCGCGGCCCGGGGTCGTCGTCCACCTGCACGGCGGCGGCTTCGTCTTCCACGACGTCGACGTGCACGACCCGGCCGCCCGCCGGCTGGCCAACCGGACCGGGACGGCGGTGCTCAGCGTCGACTACCGACGCCCGCCCGAGCACCGGTTCCCGGCGGCCCCCGACGACGTGTCCGCGGTCGTCGGCTGGCTGCGGCGCCACCAGCCCGGGCCGTACGCCGTCCACGGCGACTCCGCCGGTGGCAACCTCGCCCTGGTCGCGGCGCTCCGGCACCCCGGTGTCTTCCGGGCCGTCGCCCTGGTCTACCCCTTCCTCGACCCGACCGCGTCGTTCGAGTCCTACCGCACCCATGCCGACGGCTTCGACCCGCGGGAGGGCGCCTGGTACTGGCAGCAGTACGCCGCGACGCCGGCCGACCTCGAGCACCCCGACCTGGCGCCGCTGCGGTCCGAGCGGCTGGCGACGCTGCCCCCGACCCTGGTGCTGACCGCGGAGCACGACCCGCTGCGGGACGAGGGCGAGCACCTCGCGCACCGGCTGGTGGAGGAGGGCGTCGAGGTGGTCGCCAGCCGCTCGCTGGGCCAGCTCCACGGGTTCTGGCGCCACCCGGCGGCCTTCCCCGCCTCCGAGCCGGTGCAGTGGCAGGTGGCCGGCTTCCTGCGCAAGCACCTGGGCTGAGAAGATGCGCGCCATGCGCGTGCACCTCGGCTCCGACCATGCCGGCCTCGAGCTCAAGGACCACCTCGTCGCCTGGCTGCGCGACCACGGCTACGAGCCGGTCGACCACGGCCCGTTCGTCTACGACGCGCTCGACGACTACCCGGTCTTCTGCCTCCGCGCGGCCGAGGCGGTCGCGGCCGAGCGCGCCGAGGGCCACGACAGCCTCGGCGTGGTCATCGGCGGGTCCGGCAACGGCGAGCAGATGGCGGCCAACAAGGTCGCCGGCGTCCGCTCGGCCCTGGTGTGGTCGGAGGAGACCGCCGCGCTGGCTCGCGAGCACAACGACGCCAACGTCGTGTCGGTCGGCGGCCGGATGCACCCGGTGGAGGACATGACGCGCTTCATCGAGGTCTTCCTCACCACCCCCTTCAGCGGCGACGAGCGGCACGTCCGCCGGATCGGCCAGCTCGCGTCGTACGAGACCACCCGCGAGCTGCCACCGCTGCCGGAGTCCGCACAGGGCCATGCCTGAGGGACACACCCTCCACCGGCTGGCCGGCCACCTCACCGACGCCTTCGCCGGGAGCGCCGTCCGGGTCGGCAGCCCGCAGGGCCGCTTCGCCCACGCCGCCGCCCTCCTCGACGGCCAGGTCCTCGAAGGGGCCGAGGCCTGGGGCAAGCACCTGTTCGTGGAGTTCCCGGGCGACCGGTTCGTCCACGTCCACCTCGGCCTCTACGGCACCTTCGACGTCCACGCCCAGGTGGTGGACGTCCCCGACCCCGTGGGCCAGGTCCGGCTGCGCCTGGTGCGGATCGACGGCACGGCGTACGCCGACCTGCGTGGCCCCACGGCCTGCGAGCTGATGACGGTCGAGGAGCGCGACGCGGTCGTCGCCCGGTCCGGCCCCGACCCGATCCGTCCGGACGCCGACCCGGAGCGCGCGTGGGACCGGGTCCGCCGCAGCCGGGCCCCGATCGGCGGCCTGCTCATGGACCAGGGCGTCCTGGCCGGCGTGGGCAACGTCTACCGCGCCGAGCTGCTCTTCCGCCACCGGATCCACCCGCTGCGGCCCGGGAGCACCCTGCGTCGCGGGCAGTGGCAGGCGATGTGGGACGACCTCGTGGAGCTGATGGCCGACGGCGTCCGGACCGGCCGCATCGACACCGTGCGCCCCGAGCACACCCCTGACGCGATGGGCCGCGCCCCGCGCGTGGACGACCACGGCGGCGAGGTCTACGTCTACCGTCGCCACGGACAGGCCTGCCACGTCTGCGGCGCCACGGTGCGGACCGAGGTCCTCCAGGGCCGCAACCTGTTCTGGTGCCCGCGCTGCCAGCCGCCGTTCCGCTCGCGCGCCGTACGATGAGCGCCCCCGGACCGAACCCGCGATGAGGCGACCATGACCGCTGCGTACGACGCCGGACGAGTGAGCCGCCGTGGCTACTCGTCGGTGGTCCGTCGCCACGTGCCCCGCGAGACCCGCTGGGCGGTAGGCCTGGCGCTCGTCGGCGTCGTGCTGACCGTGCTGGTCGCCCTGTTCCCCCAACAGATGCCGCTCAACACGTTGATGGTGCTCCTGCTGCTCGGCAGCATCGGGCTGGGGCCGCGGACCCTCCCGTGGTTCGTCATCGTCGTGATGCTCCTCCTGACCATCTCGCTGGCCGTGCAGGAGACGATCGACTCGCGCATCGTCGGGTCCGTCACCACCCAGTTCGTGATGGGTTTCATCGTCCTGCTCACCTCCTTCCGCCGGTCCCGCCTCGGGGTCGCGAACGTGCTGGGGGAGTCGATGCTGGTCGACCTGCGCGACCGGATCCTCAACCAGGGCGGCATCCCGTCGCTGCCGGCGGAGTGGCAGGTCGAGTCCGCGCTCCGCTCGGCCGGAGGCACTCCGTTCGCCGGCGACTTCGTCGTCGCGACGCGTCCTCACGGCAGCGACCGGCTCGAGGTCGTCGTCGTCGACGTCTCGGGGAAGGGCGAGCAGGCGGGCACCCGGGCGCTCCTCCTCTCCGGCGCCTTCGGCGGCCTGCTGGGGGCGCTCCCACCGGACCGGTTCCTGCCCGCGGCCAACGACTACCTGCTCCAGCAGGGCTGGGACGAGGGCTTCGCCACGGCCATCCACCTCACCCTCGACCTGCGCACCGGCAGCTACGAGATCCGTACCGCGGGCCACCCGCCGGCCGCGGTCCGCGCCGCCGGGAGTGGCCGGTGGCTGGTCCTCGACAGCCACGGGCCGATCCTCGGCCTCATCGACGAGGCGACCTACGTCCCGGCGCGGGGCCAGCTGCACCGGGGTGACGCCGTGCTGCTCTACACCGACGGGATGGTCGAGCAGCCGCACCGCGACATCGAGCTCGGCATCGACCGGATGCTCGGCGAGGCGGAGGGTCTGCTGCGCGGCGACTTCGCCGGCGCCGCGGACCGGCTGGTGGCGGCGCTCGGCTCGCGCAACGACGACCGGGCCATGGTGGTGGTCAACCGCCGCTGAGGCGCCGTACGGGCCGTTTGGGGGAGTCCAGCGGCGGTGTGGCACGATGAGGGGCGCAGGAGCCGGACGTGCGCGCACGCCCGGAGCAGGCGCGCGGATGTAGCTCAATGGTAGAGCCCCAGTCTTCCAAACTGGCTACGCGGGTTCGATTCCCGTCATCCGCTCTCAGGAGCCGGCCGGTCCTCCGGCGGGCCTCTTGGCGGGGCGTAGCGTAGTGGCTAGCGCGCCTGCTTTGGGAGCAGGAGACCGCAGGTTCGAGTCCTGTCGCCCCGACGCACCACCCACCCTCACCGACCGGTGAACGAGACAACGATTGACAGGAGACAGCCTGTGAAGAGCGCCGTCGAGACCTTGAGCCCGACCCGGGCCAAGCTGACCGTCGAGGTGCCCTTCGAGGAGCTCAAGCCGAGCCTCGACGCGGCGTACAAGAAGATCGCCCAGCAGATCAACGTCCCGGGATTCCGCCGGGGCAAGGTGCCGCCGATGGTCATCGACCGTCAGGTCGGCCGCGGCGTCGTCCTCGACGAGGCGATCAACGACGTGCTCCCCCAGAAGTACGTCGCCGCGCTCGAGGAGAACTCGCTGAGCCCGCTGGCCCAGCCGGAGATCGAGGTCACGAAGTTCGAGGACAACGAGACCCTCGAGTTCACCGCCGAGGTCGACATCCGCCCGCAGATCGAGCTGCCCTCCTACGAGGGCCTCGAGGCGAGCGTCGAGGACGTCGAGGTCACCGACGAGGACGTCGAGGAGCAGCTGAAGGCGCTGCGCGAGCGGTTCGCCACGCTGGTCGACGTCGAGCGCCCGGCCGCCGAGGACGACTTCGTCGTGCTCGACCTCAAGGCCACCCAGGACGGCGAGGTCGTCGAGGGCGCCGAGGTGAGCGGCATGAGCTACCAGGTCGGTCGCGGCGGCATGATCGAGGGCCTCGACGAGGCCCTGACCGGCATGAGCGCCGGCGAGGAGAAGACGTTCACCACCCAGCTCGTCGGCGGCGACCTGATCGGCCAGGAGGTCGACGTGCAGGTCAAGGTCTCGCAGGTGCAGCAGCAGGAGCTGCCGGAGACCGACGACGAGTTCGCCCAGCTGGCCTCGGAGTTCGACACCATCGAGGAGCTGACCGCCGACGTGCGCGAGCGGCTCGGTCGTGGCAAGCGCCTCGAGCAGGCCGCCGAGGCCCGCGACGCCGTCCTCGAGACGCTGCTGGAGAAGGTCGAGGTGCCGCTGCCCGAGGGCATCGTCACCGACGAGCTCAACGCCCGCCGCCAGAACATCGAGCAGCAGCTGGCTCAGGCCGGCATCACGATGGAGAAGTACCTCGAGGACGAGGGGCAGACCCAGGAGGAGTTCGAGGCCGAGCTCGAGCGCCGGGTCCGCGACGCCGTCGCCGCCCAGTTCCTCCTCGACGAGATCGCCAAGAAGGAGGAGCTGGGGATCGACCAGAACGAGCTCTCCCAGCACCTCGTGCGTCGCGCCCAGCAGTCGGGTCAGAACCCGCAGGAGTTCGCGAACCACATGTTCGAGCACAACCACATCCCCGAGCTGGTGCAGGAGATCCTGCGCGGCAAGGCGCTGGCGACGATCGTGGAGTCCGCGGTCGTCAAGGACGCCTCGGGCAACGTCGTCGAGCTGAAGAACCTCCAGCCCGACGGCACGATCGCCGACCCCGAGGCTCAGGCCGAGGCGGCCGCCGAGGCCGTCGAGGAGGAGTCCTCGCCGGAGGACTGACCTCGAGCAGTCGATACCCGCTTGGGTGCACACGTGTGCACTCAGGCGGGTATCGTCGTTCCGTGCCCCGGACGACCGCCGCAGCCGGCCCGACGTACCTCGACGCCCTCTCGCTGCTCGGAGAGGTCGCCGACCAGCTCGTCGTCGGCAGCGTGCGGGACACCCACCTCGCGTGGAGCGACCGGGTCCACGGCCTCCTCCGGCGGGCCACCGGTGGCGCCTCCACGGTTCCCGAGGTGGCGCACCGGGCGATCGCCGGAGCGGTGTACGGCGGGATCTCGGCGGGCCTGGCCGGTGTGGTCGCCGGCGTGGACCGCGCCGCGGCGACCGGGGCCGGGCCGCGCCTGGAGGACGGCCCCCGCGGCCGTTTCGTGAGCTCCGCGATCAACGGCCTCATCGGGGACCGGCTGCAGCGGGAGCGCCCGCAGATGGCGATCCCGATGGCGGTGCGCAGCGGCGGGCGCGACGTGCCGCTGGAGGACCTGGCGACGGCGTTCCCTGACGCCTCGTCCCGCGTCGTGGTCTTCCTGCACGGGCTCTGCGAGACCGAGGCCTACTGGGACCGCGGCCGCGAGCGGCTCGGGACGACGTACGGCGAGGCGCTGGCCGTCCGGGGGTGGACCCCGGTCTTCCTGCGGGCCAACACCGGCCTCGGCCTGCGCGAGAACGGCGTGGCGATGGCGGCGCTGCTCCAGCGCCTGGTCGAGGGCTGGCCGGTCGAGGTCGACCGGCTCGCGCTGGTGGGCCACTCGATGGGCGGCCTCGTCGCCCGGGCGGCCGGCGCGGTCGCGTCCGCGGCGGAGCGCCCCTGGGCCGACCTGGTCTCCGACGTGGTCACCCTCGGCACCCCGCACCTGGGCGCTCCGATCGCGTGGGGCATCGGCCACGGCAGCCGCGGGCTCGGCGTGCTGCCGGAGACGGCGGCCTTCGGCCGGGTCCTCGACTGGCGCTCGGTCGGCGTCCACGACCTGGTGGCAGGGCTCGCGGAGGACGTCCCGCCGCTGCCGCACGCGCGCTACCGCCTGGTCGCCGCCACGCTCACCCACCGGGAGCGCCACCCCGTCGGCCACCTGGTCGGCGACCTGCTGGTCCGGCCGCGCTCGGCCTACGGGCGGGACCGGAGCGGCCGCACGCTCTTCCCCGGGGCGGAGGTGCTGCACGTCGGGGGCACCGACCACTTCGGGCTGCTCAACCATCCCGAGGTGCACCGCGCCATGCGACGATGGCTCGCATGACCGGTCCCGCCGACCGCGAGCTCCGGGTGGAGTCGCTCGTCGACGCCCCGCCCGCCAGGGTGTGGGCCCTGCTGGCCGACGTCGGACAGCTGCCGCGCTGGAGCCCCGAGCTGGTGCGGATGGTCCCCCTCAAGCGCGGTGGGCTCCGGGTCGGCCAGTGGTACCTCGGCGTGAACCGGCGAGGCCCCGTGGTGTGGCCGACGCGCAGCGTCGTCGACACCGTGGTGCCCGGCCGCACCCTGGCGTGGCTCACCACCTCCAGCGGCGCCCGCTGGATCTGGGAGCTGGCGCCTGACGGCCCAGACGGGCAGCGCACCCGTGTGGTCCACCGTCGACCGGTTCCCCATCGGCTCACCGTGCTCAGCAGGGCCTTCGCGCCCCTCGCGCTGGGCGGCTCGGCGTCGCACGCCGACGAGCTCGAGGCGGGGATGGCCCTCACCGTCGAGCGGCTCGCGGCCGCGGCCGAGGAACGCGGCGGTCCTCCCGCCGGGCGCTGAGCGGGGGGAAGAATCCGCTGTCGGCGAACAGCGGGGGATTGGCCGTGGAAGTGTCGGACCTGCGGGCTAGGGTCGACGACGTGACCCAGAACCCCAGCCCCTCCGGCGCCCCAGAGATGAACGGTGGCGCAGGTCTGAACGTCCTCGATGACCACATCTACCAGCGGTTGCTGCGCGAGCGGATCGTCTTCCTCGGCTCGGAGGTCCGCGACCAGAACGCCAACGCGATCTGCGCACAGCTGCTGCTGCTCTCGGCAGAGGACCCCGAGACCGACATCTTCCTGCACATCAACAGCCCGGGTGGCTCGGTCGACGCCGGCATGGCGATCTACGACACCATGAACTACATCCCCAACGACGTCGCCACCGTCGGCATGGGCCTGGCGGCCTCGATGGGCCAGTTCCTGCTCTGCGCCGGGACCAAGGGCAAGCGCTACGCCCTGCCGCACGCGCGGATCATGATGCACCAGCCGTCCTCCGGCATGGGTGGCTCCGCCTCGGACATCAAGATCCAGGCGCAGCAGTCGCTCCACATCAAGCAGGTCCTCCTCGACCTGATCGCCGAGCACACCGGCCAGTCGCGCGAGCAGGTCGAGGCCGACGCCGACCGCGACCGCTGGTTCACCGCCGACCAGGCCCAGGAGTACGGCCTCGTGGACCACGTCATCAAGTCCGCCCGCGACGCCGCCGACGACGGCCGCCCGGCCCACCAGAAGGACTGACCCCGTGAACTACTACATCCCGCAGTGGGAAGAGCGCACCTCCTACGGCTTCCGTCGGATCGACCCCTACGCGAAGCTCTTCGAGGACCGCATCATCTACCTCGGCACGCCGATCTCCGACGACGTCGCCAACGCCGTGATCGCGCAGCTGATGTGCCTGGAGTCGATGAACCCCGACCAGGACATCCAGATCTACATCAACAGCCCCGGTGGCTCCTTCACCGCGCTGACGGCGATCTACGACACGATGAACTTCATCAAGTGCGACGTGCAGACGGTCTGCATCGGCCAGGCGGCCTCCGCGGCGGCGATCCTGCTGGCCGCGGGTGCCCCCGGCAAGCGGCTGGCCCTGCCGAACAGCAGGATCCTCATCCACCAGCCTTACACCGAGGGCACGTTCGGCCAGACCTCGGACATCGAGATCCAGGCCAACGAGATCCTGCGGATGCGCGAGCTGCTGGAGCGGATGATCAGCACGCACTCCGGCCGCGACCTGGAGCAGGTCAGCCGCGACATCGAGCGCGACAAGATCCTGACCGCCGAGCAGGCCGTCGACTACGGCCTCATCGACCAGGTGGTCGAGTCGCGCAAGGCGACGCCGGCGCTCACGACGTCCTGACGTGTCACCCCGTGTCGGCCCCGAGATGGGGCCGGCACGGGGTACCGTCTCCTGAGTTCAGCACTGTTGAGGAGGATGACCTGCCGTGGCACGAATCGGTGACGGTGGCGACCTGCTGAAGTGTTCCTTCTGCGGGAAGTCCCAGAAGCAGGTCAAGAAGCTCATCGCGGGCCCCGGGGTCTACATCTGCGACGAGTGCATCGACCTCTGCAACGAGATCATCGAGGAGGAGCTGAGCGAGGGCGCCGAGGTCAGCCTCGACGAGCTGCCCAAGCCCAAGGAGATCTTCGAGTTCCTGAACTCCTACGTCATCGGGCAGGAGCAGGCGAAGAAGTCCCTCGCGGTCGCGGTGTACAACCACTACAAGCGGGTCCAGGCGGGCCTCCAGCCCGTCGCGGGCAAGCACAGCAAGGAAGAGGCCGTCGAGGTCGCGAAGTCGAACATCCTCGTCATCGGTCCCACCGGCTGCGGCAAGACCTACCTCGCCCAGACCCTCGCCCGCATGCTCAACGTGCCCTTCGCCATCGCGGACGCCACGGCGCTCACCGAGGCCGGCTACGTCGGCGAGGACGTCGAGAACATCCTGCTCAAGCTCATCCAGGCCGCTGACTACGACGTCAAGAAGGCCGAGACGGGCATCATCTACATCGACGAGATCGACAAGGTGGCCCGCAAGGCCGAGAACCCGTCGATCACCCGCGACGTCTCCGGCGAGGGCGTCCAGCAGGCGCTGCTCAAGATCATCGAGGGCACCACCGCCTCGGTGCCGCCGCAGGGCGGCCGCAAGCACCCGCACCAGGAGTTCATCCAGATCGACACCACCAACATCCTCTTCGTCGTGGGTGGTGCCTTCGCCGGGCTCGAGCACATCGTCGAGCAGCGGGTCGGCAAGAAGTCGCTCGGCTTCACCGCCGAGGTGCGCGGCCAGGCCGAGCGCGACGCCGAGGACCTGCTCCAGCAGGTGCGTCCCGAGGACCTCACCAAGTTCGGCCTGATCCCCGAGTTCATCGGCCGGCTGCCCCTCATCGCGAGCGTCAACAAGCTCGACCAGGAGGCGCTGGTGCAGATCCTGACCGAGCCCCGCAACGCGCTGGTCAAGCAGTACCAGAAGCTCTTCGACCTCGACGGTGTGGATCTCGACTTCACCGACGACGCCATCGCCGCCATCGCCGACAAGGCGATGGAGCGGGGGACCGGTGCCCGCGGCCTGCGCGCGATCATCGAAGAGGTCCTGCTCCACGTGATGTACGACGTCCCCTCCCGCGGTGACATCGCCAAGGTCGTGGTGACCGGTGAGGTCGTCCGCGGCGAGGCCACCCCGACCCTCGTCCCGCGCGAGTCGGAGGCGAAGAAGAAGAAGTCCGCCTGACCGGGCGCCACGGCGCCCATGGCCCGGTCGGGTGGTGCGAGATGACCCGAACGGGCCATGTCGCGCCGGGGTGCGCGCTCGTTTCCTTGAGGGAGTGGCCGCCACCGCGGCGGAGCGAGACAGGCAGGCAAGGTGCAGACGCAGCAGAAGCGGCAGGTCGCCGTGTTCGTCCTCGTGCTGATCATGGCGGCGGGGATCACGGCCACGGGCATGCGCAGCGACGCGCGCTCCGCCGTACGCGCCGGGGTGTCGCAGGCGGTGGCCCAGGGCGTCGTCAGCGGCGTCCGGCTCGTCGCTGACGAGCCGACGGAAGCCGTGGTCGAGGCCGCGCCGCACAGCGATGCCACTGTCGCTCGACGACGTCCGGCTGGCACCTCGCATGGGGGCACGGCGGAGCAGGTCAGCCCACCGGTGGACCGGCCGGGACGCCCCCCGCACGGCAAGGCGCCCGGGCACTCCGCCGGCGGCCCCGGCCGGAGCACCGGTCACCCCGGCCAGGCCAAGGGCCACCGCAAGGCCCAGTCGCCGAACCACCGCAGCAAGGCCGCGGACCGCAGCAAGGGGTCCGCACCAGGTCACCACGGCAAGGCCAAGGGCCACAGCAAGCGCCGCTGACGTGCCGCCGTTCAGGTCGAGTCGTGACTTGTGGCCGTCGAGTCGGTACCTCTGACCGTCGATTCGCCCGATTCAACGGTCACAGGCCCCGACTCAACGGCCAGAGGCCCCGACTCAACGGTCAGAGGTCACGATTCAACGACTAGGCGTCGTGGTCGGGGACCGGTGCGAGCTCGGCGTCCACGGTGATCTCGGCGGCCTGGTCGTCGACGGTGAAGACCAGGTCGCCGGTGACCTTGCCGCTGCGCCGCAGGTCGTCGGCGGCGACCTCCGCGGCCCGGACGAGCTGCTCGGGGCCGCGGACCTCCACCCGGGAGAGCTCCGCGCGCATCGAGACCTTCGCCTGCGACTTGGCACCACGGATGCCGGCGAGGGCGGCGGCCACCGCGTCGATGGCGCCGGGATCGGCAGCGGCGGCCGAGCCCAGGTCGAGCTCCGTCGGCCAGGGGGCGCGGTGGATCGAGCCGTGGTCGTCACCTCGCGGGCGCCACCACGACCAGACCTCCTCGGTCACGTACGGCAGGAACGGCGCGAGCAGGCGCAGCTGCACCTCGAGCGCGATGGCGAGCGTCGCGCGGGCCGACGCGGTCTCGGCGCCGCCGTTCTCGTCGTAGGCGCGCTCCTTGACCAGCTCGAGGTAGTCGTCGCAGAACTCCCAGAAGAACTTCTCGACGGCCTCGAGCGCGCTCGTGTAGTCGTAGGCCTCGAACGCCTCGGTGGCCCGCGTGACGACCACGGCGAGACGGCCGAGCAGGGCGCAGTCGACCGGCGCAGCGACCTCGAAGGCGTTGAGCTCGGTCGCGCCGACGCCACCCAGGACGAACTTCGAGGCGTTGAGCACCTTCATCGCCAGCCGGCGACCGACCTTCATCTGCTTCTCGTCGAAGGGCGAGTCGAGGCCGGGCCGCGACATGGCGGCGCGCCAGCGGACGGCGTCGGAGCCGTACCTGGCGAGGATCTCGTCGGGGACGACGACGTTCCCCTTCGACTTCGACATCTTCTTGCGGTCCGGGTCCACGACGAAGCCGGAGATCGCGGCGTGCGACCACGGGACGACGCCGTTCTCGTGGTGCGCGCGGACGATGGTCGCGAAGAGCCAGGTGCGGATGATCTCGTGCGCCTGGGGGCGCATGTCCATCGGGAAGGTCCGCGCGAACAGGTCCGGGTCCCGCTCCCACCCGCAGACGATCTGCGGGGTCAGCGAGGAGGTGGCCCAGGTGTCCATCACGTCCGGGTCACCGACGAAGCCACCCGGCACGCCGCGCTGCGCCTCGTCGTACCCGCGCGGGCACTGGGTCGACGGGTCGACCGGCAGCTCCGCCTCGCTCGGCATCAGCGGGTGGGCGTAGTCGGGCTCGCCCTGCTCGTCGAGGGGGTACCAGACCGGGAACGGGATCCCGAAGAACCGCTGGCGGGAGATGAGCCAGTCGCCGTTGAGGCCGCCGACCCAGTTGTCGTAGCGGTGCTTCATGTGGGTCGGCACCCACTCCAGCTCGGAGCCGCGCTCGAGCAGCTCGGTGCGCAGGTCGGCGTCGCGGCCGCCGTTGCGGAGGTACCACTGACGGGTCGCGACGATCTCGAGCGGCTTGTCGCCCTTCTCGAAGAAGTTCGCCATCCGCTGGGTGGGCTTGGGGTCGCCGTCGAGGTCGCCGGCCTCGCGCAGCATGGCGACCATCTCCTCCCGGGCGGAGAAGGTGGTCTTGCCGGCGAGGCGCTGGTACGCCGCGTCGGCGGCGGCCGCGGCGAGCCACTCGGGCGTCTCCCGCAGGAGTCGGCCGTCGCGGCCGACGACCGTGCGCACCGGCAGCTGGAGCTCGCGCCACCACGTCACGTCGGTGAGGTCGCCGAAGGTGCAGCACATGGCGATGCCGGCACCCTTGTCCATCTCGGCGCCCGGGTGCGGGAGGACCGGCACCTCCACGCCGAAGACCGGCGAGGTGACGGTGGTGCCGAAGAGCGGCTGGTAGCGCTCGTCGTCGGGGTGGGCGACGAGCGCGACGACGGACGGGATCAGCTCGGGCCGCGTGGTCTCGATGTAGACCGGCTCCGTGTCGGCGGTCGAGTCGGTCGAGACCCGGTGGAAGGCGACACGGTGGTAGGCACCGGCGTACTCCCGCGCCTCCAGCTCGGCCTGGGCGACCGCGGTCTGGAACGTGACGTCCCAGAGGGTCGGCGCCTCCTGCAGGTAGGCCTCGCCCCGGGCGAAGTTGCGCAGGAAGGCCCGCTGCGAGGCGACCTGGGCGTCGCGGCCGACCGTCGTGTAGGTCTGGCTCCAGTCCACCGAGAGGCCGAGCTGGCGCCAGAGCGCCTCGAAGGCCTTCTCGTCCTCCTCGACGAGCTGCTCGCACAGCTCGATGAAGTTGGGCCGGCTGATCGGCACCTGCTTCTTCGGGTCCGGCTTCTCCGGCGGCTCGAACGACTCGTCGTAGGGGAGCGAGGGGTCGCACCGCACGCCGAAGTAGTTCTGGACCCGCCGCTCGGTCGGCAGGCCGTTGTCGTCCCAACCCATCGGGTAGAAGACCGACTTGCCCCGCATGCGCTGGTAGCGGGCCACCAGGTCGGTGTGGGTGTAGGAGAAGACGTGGCCGACGTGGAGGCTGCCGCTCACGGTCGGGGGCGGGGTGTCGATGGAGAAGACGTTCTCCCGCGGCTGGGTGCGGTCGAAGGCGTAGGTCGCCTCGGCCTTCCAGCGCTCGGCCCACTTCTGCTCGAGCCCCTCGAGCGCCGGCTTCTCCGGTACGGCGAGCGCGCGGGGGGCGCTCGTCGTGTCGGGGGCCTGCGGCTGCGGGTTCTCGGTCATGGGCGGAAGCCTAGTTGTGCCGCTCCGACCTGCGGAAAGCGGTTGTGGTTCCGGGACGCAGGCGGCCTAGCATCCGTCGTCATGTCGGCCACCGCCTCCCCGCCGTACGACGTCCGCCTCACCACCGACCCGGCGGGGTTCCTGGCCGAGGTCGCCGAGCTGCTGGCGGCCGACCCGGTCGTCACCTCGGTCGTCGCGACGGTGACGCAGCAGGCGGTCGAGGACGACACGCACGGCCTGCCGCTGCCCGACCACCACCGGTGGTGGGCGACGGTCCGCGACGCCTCCGGCGGCCTGGTCGGCGCCGCGATGCGGACCGCCCCGTTCCCGCCCCAGCCGCTCTACGTCCTGCCCATGCCGGACGAGGCCGCGCGTCGGCTCGCCCGGCTCCTGCACGACCGTGGCGAGCAGGTGGGCGGGGTCAACGGCGCGTTGCCGGCCGCCCGCGTCGTGGCCGAGGAGGCCGCGGCGCTGTCGGGCGGCTCGGCCCGGGTCGAGGAGCACCTCCGGCTGTGGGAGGCGACGACGGTGGTCCCGCACGACGCGCCGGGCCGTCTGCGGCGGGCCGTGGCCGCGGACGTGCCGGTGTGCGTGCGGTACGCCAACGTCTTCGGCCTCGAGGCGGCCGAGCAGGGTGGTCGCGAGCAGGCGCACGGGACGCCGGTCGAGACCGAGGCCTCGATGGGGGCCCGGGTGGAGCGCGGGCTGGTGTGGCTGTGGGAGTCCCCGGCCGGGGAGGTCGTGCACCTGACCGCCCACAGCCGCCCGGCGTACGGCGTGGTCCGCGTCGGCCCGGTGTACACGCCGCGCGAGCACCGCGGTCGCGGGTACGCCAGCGCGGCCGTCGCCCAGGTGACGGCGCGGCTCCTGGCCGCGGGCGAGCGTGCCTGCCTCTTCACCGACCAGGCGAACCCGACGTCGAACAAGATCTACGCCGCCGTCGGCTACCGCCCGGTCGGGGACACGGTCAGCATGGTCGTGCGCTGATCGGCCTCCCCGGCGTGTCCCGGCTCACCACGTCAGCACAGCCTTCACGACCGTGCCGTCGTGGAGGTCGGCGACCGCGGTGCCGATCTCCTCGAAGGGGTAGGTCCGGATCCACTCGTCGACCGGGAGCTGGCCGGCGGCGTGCATCGCGATCAGCCGCGGCACCATCTCCTGCGGGTCGGAGTCGCCCTCGACGGAGCCCTTGACGACCTTGCCGTTCTGCAGCATGTCGATGGCGTCGAGCTGGTACTCCTCCGCGCCGAGCCCGAGCACCACCAGCTCCCCGCGGACGCCGAGGGACTGCTGGGCCTGCTTGACCACCGCGGGCACCGCGGTCGTGTCGATGGCGTAGGTGGCCCCGCCGCCGGTGAGCTCCTTGACCCGGTCGACGACGGTCGGGCCGTCGCCCTGCGCGGCCAGGGTCGCCGGGTTCACCACCGTGGCGCCGAGCGCGGCCGCCCGCTCCAGCCGGCTGTCCATGAGGTCGACGGCCACGACGGTGGTGACGCCGAGGGAGGAGGCGGCGGCGAGGGCGGCCAGGCCGACCGCGCCCACGCCGTAGACCACCAGGCTGTCCTCCGGCCGGGGCTGCAGGACGTTGAGCACGGTGCCGGCGCCGGTCTGGAAGCCGCAGCCGTACGGCGCGACCCGGGTCAGGTCGAGCGACCGGTCGACGACGACGCAGTTGTCGGCGTACGCGATGGCGTGGCGGGAGAACGAGGACTGCCCGAAGAAGTTCGAGAAGACCGGGCCGGACTCGCGGGAGTAGGCGGTCGAGCCGTCGGCGCGCATGCCCATGTAGTTGAGCAGCAGGGAGCTGTCGCAGTAGCCGACCAGTCCCTCGCGGCACCGGACGCACTCGCGGCAGGAGCGGAAGCTCATGACCACGTGGTCGCCCACCTCGATGCCGGCGACCCGGTCGCCGACCGCCTCGACGACACCGGCGCCCTCGTGGCCGAAGACGTGGGGGTACATCTCGGCCGGCAGCATCGAGGCCATCGTGACGTCGGTGTGGCACAGACCGGTGGCGACCACCCGCACCAGCACCTCGTCGGCCCGCGGCCCGTCGACCTCGACCTGCTCGAGGGTGAAGTCCTGTCCTGGCCCGTTGACGACGGCAACCGTGGTCTGCATGGCCGTCAACCTAGAACGTGTTCTCGGTTCCTGTCATGCGATCCGGGCTCCCTAGACTCGACCCGATGACCGATCCAGCCGCACAGCCGGCCGACCCCGCAGCCCCCCGCCTCGCCGAGACGTACGCCGAGGTCGAGGACGCCCTGCTCTCGCGGTGGCCCGAGACGAAGCTCGAGCCCTCGCTCGACCGCATCCGCGCCTTCACCGAGCTGCTCGGCGACCCGCAGGCGGCGTACCCGGTGATCCACCTGACGGGGACCAACGGCAAGACCTCGACCTCCCGGATGATCGACGCCCTGCTGCGGGCCGTCGAGCTGCGCACCGGCAGGTTCACCAGCCCGCACGTCGAGCGGATGACCGAGCGGATCAGCGTCGACGGCGATCCGCTCAGCGACGAGGAGTTCGTGCGCGCGTTCAACGACGTCGCGCCGTACACGCACCTGGTCGACGAGGACCAGCCGCACCCGCTGTCCTTCTTCGAGACGGTCGTCGGCATGGCGTACGCCGCCTTCGCCGACGCGCCCGTGGACGTCGCGGTGGTCGAGGTCGGGATGGGCGGGACCTGGGACGCGACCAACGTCGCCGACGGCGCCGTGGCCGTGGTCCTGCCGATCGCCGTCGACCACGCCCGCTACCTCGGCGAGACCATCGGCGCGATCGCGGAGGAGAAGGCCGGCATCATCAAGCCCGGGGCCCAGCTGGTGCTCGCGCAGCAGGAGCCCGACGCCGCCGCGGTGCTGCTCGAGCGGGCGGCGGAGGCCGGCGCGACCGTGGCCCGGGAGGGCCTGGAGTTCGGCGTCGTCTCGCGGGTCCCGGGCATCGGGGGGCAGATGCTGTCGCTGCAGGGGCTCCGCGCCCGGTACGACGACGTCTTCCTCCCGCTCCACGGCGCCCACCAGGCGCAGAACGCCGCGGTCGCGCTCGCCGCGGTCGAGGCCTTCCTGGCCGGCGGCGAGCAGGGGCAGCCGCTCGACGAGGAGGTCGTGCGCGAGGCGTTCGCCGACGTCACCTCGCCCGGCCGCCTCGAGGTCGTGCGGCGCTCGCCCTCGATCGTGCTCGACGCCGCCCACAACCCGGCCGGGGCGGAGGCGACCGTGGCCGCGCTGGAGGACTCCTTCACGTTCTCGCCGCTGATCGGCGTCGTCGGCGTGATGGGGGACAAGGACGCCGAGGGGCTGCTCGCGGCCTTCGAGCCGGCCCTGGCCCACGTCGTGTGCACCCAGAACAGCACCGGCCGGGCGATGCCGGCCGAGGAGCTGGCCGAGGTCGCCCGGGAGATCTACGGCGAGGACCGGGTCTCGGTGACGCCGCGGCTCTCCGACGCGATCGACGCCGCCGCCGCGCTCGCCGAGGCGGGCGAGGCCTTCGGCAGCCCGCTCGGCTCCGGTGCCGTGCTCGTGACCGGCTCCGTCGTCACCGTGGGCGAGGCCCGCACCCTGCTGGGAGGACCGCGATGAGCAACCCCGAGGCCCGCTCCCCGCGCCGGGGCATGTGCGCGGCGATCCTCTGCCTCGAGGCGGTGGTGCTCGGGCTGACCACGCCGGTGATGATCGCCGTGGTCGGCGTCGAGGCCGGTCGGGCGCTCGCCGTCGGGCTGGGCCTGGCCGTGGTGTGCCTGCTGCTCGCCGGGATGCTGCGCCGGCCGTGGGCCTACACCGCCGGGTGGCTGGTCCAGGTCGCGGCGATCGCGCTGGGCTTCGTCGTACCCCTGATGTTCGTGCTCGGCGCCATCTTCGCGCTGCTGTGGGGGACCGCCGACTTCCTCGGCCGCAAGATCGAGCGGGAGCGCGCGGCGGCGTACGCCGCGATGGCCGCGGCGCAGCCTGAGGGCTGACCGGCCCTCAGGCCAAGGCGTCCGTGAGGACGCGCAGGGCCGCCGCGAGCTGCTCGTCGGTGCAGCCGCCGAAGCCGACGACGAGCCCGTGGAGATCGGCGCCGCGGCAGTGGTCGGCCAGCATCGGTACGTCGAACCCAGCCGACCGCGCCGCGTCGTGGGCGCGCCGGGCGTCGGCCTCGGCGAGCCGGAGGGTGGCGTACATGCCGGCGACCGGACCGCCGAGGTCGCCGTGCGGCCCGAGCGCGGCCGCAACCAGCTCGGCACGCCGGGCGTAGCGGCGCCGGGCGGAGCGCACCACCCGATCGACGTACCCCTCGCGCAGCAGGGAGAGGAAGGCGCGCTGCACCGGCCAGGCGGCGGCGTCGTGCGTCACCTCGCGGGTCCGGTCGACCCGGTCGAGCACCTCTGCCGGTGCGACCAGCCAGCCCAGCCGCATGCTCGGGGAGACGGTCTTGCTGGCCGTCCCCAGGTACGCCACGCGCTCCCGGTCGAGGCTCGCCAGGGCGGGGACGGGCGCGACGTCGTAGCGGAACTCCGAGTCGTAGTCGTCCTCGACGACGAGCGCGCCGGTGGCCCCGGCCGCCGCCAGCAGTGCCACCCGGGTCTGACCCGGCATGGTGTGCCCCAACGGGTGCTGGTGCGCCGGGGTCACGTACGCCGCGGCGAGCCCCGCGAGGTCCCAGTCGGCGACGCCGGCGGCCGGGAGGTCGACGACGGTGCGGCCGGCCAGCTCGGCGCCGGCGGCCGCGGAGCGGTAGCCGGGATCCTCGACGCCGACGGGCCCCGGTGGCAGCGCCGTGAGCACGTGGCGCCACCCGTCGCCGGTACCGCTGGTGAGGCGCACGTCGTCGGGGTCGACGTCGAGGCCGCGGGTGCGGGCCAGCCGGGCGGCGAGCTCGACCCGCAGCGCGGGGAGCCCGCGCGGGTCGTCGTAGCCGTCCGGCGGCCGCGCCGCGGCCACATCACGCCAGGCGCGGCGCCAGGCGTCGTGGTAGCGCGGGTCGATCCACGGGGTCCCCGTGCCCAGCCGGACGAGTGCCGGCCCGGCGGGCGCCGGTGCCGGCCGGCGGCGGGGAGCGGGCTCCAGGCCGGTCCCACCCGCGACGAACGTCCCGGCGCCGTGGCGCCCCTCGAGCCAGCCCTCGGCGACCAGCTGGGCGTACGCCCGCTCGGTGACCGCGCGGGCCACGCCGAGCTCCGCGGCGAGCGCCCGCGAACTGGGCAGGCGGGCGCCGACCGGCAGCCGGCCGTCGCCGACCTGGCGCCGTACCTGGTCGGCGAGCTGCACGCCCAGGGGGCGGTGGTCGGCGCGGTCGAGGACGACGGCGAGCGTTCGTGCCAATGGCCTGCCCTTCTCGTGCGGAAGTGGCTGCTGAGCCTAGGCCACTTCACGGCCATGCTGGCCTGGTGACGACGAACGCCGCCCCGCTTCCCCCGCTGTCCCCGACCGACCGCACCACCGTCCAGCGCGGGAAGCACCGAGCCGTCGACGACCGGGCCGAGCTGCACCGCTTCCTCGCCGACGGGCTCGTCGCCCACGTCGGCGTGGTCGTCGGCGACCACCCGGTCGTGCTGCCGTGCGCGTACGGCGTCGACCTCGCCGGCCCCGACGACGGTGGCTCGCTCTACGTCCACGGCTCGGTCGCGTCGGTCTGGCTGCGGCGGGCGATCGGCTCGACGGTCTGCGTCACCGTCACCGAGCTCGACGGCCTGGTCACGGCCCGCTCGGCGTTCAGCCACTCGATGAACTACCGGTCCGCGGTGGTGATCGGTCGCGCCCGGCTCGTCGAGGACGATGCCGAACGGGCGCGCGCCCTCGACCTGGTCGTCGACCAGATGGTGCCCGGTCGGGCGGCCACCCTGCGCCCCAGCACGCGCAAGGAGCTCGCGGCGACCGCCGTGCTCGCCGTACCGCTCTCCGAGGCGTCGATGAAGGCGCGGGCCGGCGGGCCGAGCGACGAGCCGGAGGACCTGGCCGCCGGAACCTGGGGCGGGCACGTCCCGCTGCGCCGGGTGGCCGACCCGGTGGTGCCGGCTCCCGAGGCGACCGGCCCCGTGCCGGCCGACGTGGCCGCGCGCGCGGCGGACCTGGGCGCTCGGTAAGGTCCGGGCCATGACGCAGCGCACCCTGGTCCTCCTGAAGCCCGACACCGTCCGCCGCGGCCTGGTCGGCGAGGTCCTGTCCCGGTTCGAGGCCAAGGGGCTTTCGATCGTCGCGATGGAGCTGCGTCACATCGACGCCGGCAAGGCCGACGAGCACTACGCCGAGCACGTCGAGCGCGACTTCTACCCGCCGCTGCGCGACTTCGTCACCAGCGGCCCCCTCGTCGCGCTCGTGCTCGAGGGTGACTCCGCGATCGAGGTGGTCCGGGCGATCAACGGCGCCACCGACGGCCGCAAGGCCGCCCCCGGCACCATCCGCGGCGACCTCTCGCTCTCCAACCGCGAGAACCTCGTCCACGGCTCGGACTCCGAGGAGTCGGCGGCCCGCGAGATCGGGATCTGGTTCCCGCAGCTGGCGCTGTAGCGGTGTCAGGATCCCAAGTTCACTTGGGATCCTGACGCTTCGCGGCTGTTGCAACAGCCGCAAAGCGTCAGGGAAGGCCGTGGAGTGCCCGGCGGACCCGCCCCAGAAGCCACACCGACCACAGCGGTCCCACGCGACACACCGGCCAGCGGCGTGCCTCCGTCGTACGACGCCCGACCGTCCCTACGCTCCTGCGTGGGCGCCGGCCTCCTCCGTGCGCCCGTGACTTCCCCGGATGCGACGGACCTGCGAGGCACCAGGCATGGCGAACAGCTTCATCGGCCGCGACATGGCCGTGGACCTCGGCACCGCCAACACGCTGGTCTACGTCCGCGGCAAGGGCGTGCTGCTCGACGAGCCGAGCGTCGTCGCCATGAACGTGCACACCGGCGAGGTCCTCGCGGTCGGCCACGAGGCGAAGCGGATGATCGGCCGCACCCCCGACGGCATCACCGCGATCCGCCCCCTCAAGGACGGCGTCATCGCCGACTTCGAGGCGACCGAGCAGATGCTGCGGTTCTTCATCCAGCAGGTCCACAAGCGCCGCTACTTCGCCAAGCCCCGCATGGTCGTCTGCGTGCCCAGCGGCATCACCGCCGTCGAGCAGCGCGCGGTCAAGGAGGCCGGCTACCAGGCCGGCGCCCGCCGGGTCTACATCGTCGAGGAGCCGATGGCAGCCGCCATCGGCGCCGGCCTGCCGGTGCACCAGGCCACCGGCAACATGGTCGTCGACGTCGGTGGCGGTACGACGGAGGTCGCCGTCATCTCGCTGGGCGGCATCGTGACCAGCCTCAGCGTCCGCACCGCCGGTGACGACCTGGACTCCGCGATCGTGGCGTGGATGAAGAAGGAGTACTCCCTCATGCTGGGGGAGCGCACCGCCGAGGAGGTCAAGATGACCCTCGGCTCGGCGTTCCCGATGGCGGAGGAGCCCGAGGCCGAGATCCGCGGCCGCGACATGGTCAGCGGCCTGCCGCGGACCGTCGTGGTGTCCAGCTCGGAGATCCGGCAGGCCCTCGAGGAGCCGCTGCACGCCATCGTCGACGCGGTCCGCGCGACCCTCGACCAGACCCCGCCGGAGCTCGCCGGCGACATCATGGACCGCGGCATCGTGCTCACCGGTGGCGGCGCCCTGCTCCGCGGCCTCGACGAGCGGCTGCGCCACGAGACCGGCATGCCGGTCCACGTCGCGGAGGACCCGCTGTCCTCGGTCGCGCTGGGCGCGGGCAAGTGCGTCGAGGAGTTCGAGGCGCTCCAGCAGGTGCTCGTCACCGAGCCCCGGCGGTTCTGAGCCGTGGCCGGCAACGAGAGGCGCGAGCGCCGCTGGCGCGTCACCGAGCGGTTCGAGGACCGCGGCCGACCGCCGCGGTCGCTGGTCGTCGCGCTGCTCCTGGCGTGCCTGACGCTGATCACCCTCGACCACCAGACCGGCGGCGACTCGCCGCTGGAGCCCGCCCGCCGGGCGATGGGCGAGGTCTTCGGGCCGGTGGAGGTGGGTGCCGCCACGGTCGTCCGCCCGTTCACCTCCGTCCCCGACTGGCTGCGCACCCACGGCTCCCTGCGTGACGACCTCGCCGACCTCGAGGCCGAGAACGCCCGGCTGCGCGCCGAGACCCGCACCGCCGACTTCGACCGCAACCGCCTCGCCGAGTACGACGGGCTCACCGCCGCGGCCGAGGACCTCGGTCACGAGCTGGTCCCGGCCCGCGTCGTGGGGCTCGGCCCGTCGCAGTCGTTCTCCAGCACCGTCACCATCGACGCCGGCTCGCAGTCGGGCGTGCAGCCCGACATGACGGTCGTCAACAACGACGGCCTGGTCGGCCGCGTGCTGCGCGTGACGCGGACGACCGCGACCGTGCTGCTCATCGTCGACGCCGACTCGGTCGTCGGCGGCCGGATCGGCGCGTCGATGGAGATCGGCTCCGTGCGCGGCCGGGGCCAGCTCGGCTCGACCGGCCGGCTCGACCTCGAGCTCATCGACCAGGCCTTCGTGCCCCGCAAGGGCGACAGCGTCGTCACGTGGGGCAGCGAGAACGGCGCGCCGTACGTCGCGAGCGTGCCGATCGGCCGGGTCACGACCGTCTACTCCAGCCTGCGCGAGAGCGCGCAGCGTGCGGTCCTCGAGCCGTACGTCGACTTCGCCTCCCTCGACGTCGTCGGTGTCGTGGTGCCCTCCGGAACCGGCAGCGACCGTGCCGTCATCGGGGCCGACGGGAGCCTGAGGTGAGCCGCCGATGACGTCGCTGCGCGCCCTGGCCGCCGTGGGGGCGGTCTCCCTCGCGCTCGTCCTCCAGGTCTCGGTCTTCTCCCACGTCGCCTGGGCCGGCGTCGTGCCGAACCTCGTCCTGCTGGTCGTCGTCGGCACCGGCCTCGTGCGCGGAGCCCAGCCGGCGATGCTGCTCGGCTTCGCCGCCGGCGTCCTGCTGGACCTCGCCCCGCCCGCCGACCACGTCGCCGGACGCTGGGCGCTGGCGCTCGTGGCCGTCGGCTACGTCGCCGGCCGGGTCCGCCAGGACGTCCGCCCGACGGCGGGCTCGGTCGTCGCCACGGTCGCGGCGTGCTCGTTCGTCGGGACCTCGATCTTCGCGCTGACCGGCCTGGTGCTGCGCGACCCAGCGCTGGGCACCGGCGAGCTGCTGCAGGTGATCGCGATCAGCGTGGTGTGGGACGTCCTGCTCACGCCGTTCGTGCTGCCCCTGGTGATGGCCGCCTTCCGCAGGCTCGAGCCTGCCCGGGCGACGGCATGAGGGCCGGGGCATGAGCGGCGCCGAGGCAGCGAGCCGCCGCAGCAGGCTGCGCCTGGTCGTCGTCCAGGCGCTGGTCTTCTCGCTCTTCGCGACCCTCTTCGTCCGGCTCTACTACCTCCAGGTCGTCAGTGGGGAGCAGTACACCGCGCAGGCCGCCAACCAGTCCGTCCGCGACATCGTGGTGCAGCCCCAGCGCGGCCTGATCGTCGACGACATGGGCCGCCCGCTGGTGACCAACCGGACCTCGTGGGTCGTCTCGGTCGACCGCACCATGCTCGGCCGGATGAGCGAGGGCCAGCGCAAGAAGCTGGTCGAGCGGCTCGCCCAGGTCACCGGCGTCGGCGTCGGCACGATCAAGAAGCGGCTGGTCACCTGCGGCGACGAGGGCAGCCAGGTCGGACTGTGCTGGAACGGCTCGCCGTACCAACCCGTGCCCGTCGCCACCGACGTCGACCAGCCGGTCGCCCTGCGGATCCTCGAGCAGCCCGAGGACTTCCCGGCCGTCCTCGCCGAGCAGCAGACGGTCCGCGCCTACCCCGAGCCGTACGGCGTGAACCTCGCCCACGTGCTCGGCTACCTCAGCCCGATCACCGAGGAGGAGGTCGACCTCGCCGAGGAGCAGGGCGACGAGTCGGTCAACGGCGCCTCCCGGGTCGGCCGGGCCGGCGTCGAGAAGCAGTACGACCGCTGGCTGCGCGGCATGCCCGGCTACCGCAGCGTCGCCGTCGACTCGATGGGCCGGGTCCTCGGCGACGACGGCGAGGTGGAGGCGACCCCCGGCTCGACCCTCGTCACCTCCATCGACGCGCGCGTCCAGGGCCTGGTCGAGAAGGAGCTGGCCGGCGCCATCGCGAAGGCACGGACCGAGACCGACCCCGTGACGGGCCGGAAGTACGCCGCAGACTCCGGCGCTGTCGTCGTCCTCGAGGCCGACACCGGCCGGGTCGTCGCGATGGCCAGCCAGCCGACGTACGACCCCGGGGTCTGGGTCGGGGGCATCTCCAAGAAGCAGCTGGCGCGGCTCTACTCCGAGGCGGCCGGCACGCCGCTGCTCGGCCGCGCGACCCAGGGCCAGTTCGCCCCGGGCTCGACGTGGAAGCCGTTCATGACCGCCGGCGCGATGACGCACGGCTACGGCCCCGACACCCGGCTGGCGTGCTCCTCGGGCTTCCAGGTCGGCAACCGGGTCTTCAAGAACTACGAGTCCGGCGCCTACGGCTCGATCGGCTTCGACAAGGCGCTCGAGGTCTCCTGCAACACCTTCTTTTACCGGATCGGCTACGACTACTGGCAGCGGTTCGGCTCCGACGTCGACGACGTCGACGCCAAGGACCCGCTCGTCGACATCGCCCAAGTCTTCGGCTTCGGCGAGGAGACCGGCATCGACCTGCCGGGCGAGGCCCCGGGCCGGATCGCGGACCGCGCGTGGAAGCGCGGCTACTACGACTCGATGAAGGACTACTACTGCGGCATCGCCGACAAGCCGCAGGACGCCGACACCAGTGACTTCGTCTACAAGTTCGCCCGGGAGTTCTGCATCGAGGGCTACGCCTACCGGGCCGGCGACGCGGTGAACTTCGCCATCGGCCAGGGCGACACGATCGTCACCCCGCTGCAGCTCGCGGTGGCCTACGGCGCGCTGGCGAACGGCGGCACGCTGTGGGAGCCGCGCGTCGGCAAGGCGGTCGTCGACCCGAACGGCACGGTCGTGAAGGAGATCAAGCCGCGCAAGGCCGCCACGCTCGACCTGCCGCGGTCGGTCCTGTCCTACATCGACACCGCCCTGAAGGGCGTGAGCAGCCGCGGCACCATGGCGTGGAAGCTCCCCGGCTTCCCGCTCGACCAGGTGCAGATCCGCGCCAAGACCGGCTCCGCAGAGGTGTACGGCAAGCAGTCCACCTCGTGGGTGGCCTCCTACACCGACGACTACGTCGTGGTGATGATGGTCAGCCAGGGTGGCACCGGCTCGGGCCGCAACGGCGACTCCATCCGGCGCATCTACGAGGCGCTGTACGGCGTCGACGGCGAGACGGTCGACCCGCGCAAGGCCTACATCCCCGGGGTCCAGCCGCCGGTCGGCCTCCCGACCTTCATGCCCGACGGGTCGATCCTGCCGCCGGGGCGTCGGTCCGGGCAGGGTGAGGGCTCGTGACCGTCACGCGGATGACCCCTCGTACGACGGTCCGCACGACCGTCCGCGCCCCGGGGCTCGACTGGTGGTTGATGGGCGCGGTGCTCGCTCTGGTGACCGTCGGCACGCTGCTGGTGTGGTCGGCCACCTCGGCCCGCGACACGCTCACCGGCGGCGACCCCACGGCGTACCTGTCCAAGCAGGTCACCAACGTCGCCATCGGCACGGTGCTGATGGTGATGGTGATGGCGACCGACCACCGGTGGGTGCGGATCCTCGCGCCGCTGGTCTACCTCGGCTCCGTCGTCGGCCTCGGACTGGTGCTCTCGCCGGTCGGCAGCACGGTCAACGGCTCGCGCTCCTGGATCGACCTGGGCGGGATGTCGGTGCAGCCCTCGGAGTTCGCGAAGCTGGCCGTGGTGATCGGGATGGCGCTCGTCGTCGCCGAGCGCTCCGAGGGCCGGTGGCGCGCCCGGGTCGGCGCGGGCGAGGTGCTCGGCATGCTCGCCATCGCCGCCGTGCCGGCCGCGCTGATCATGCTCCAGCCCGACCTGGGCACGATGCTGGTGCTCTCGGCCACCGTCTTCGGCGTGCTCGCGGTCTCCGGTGCTCCGCGCCGCTGGCTGGTGCTCCTCGTCGGTGGCGGCGTGACGGTCGCGCTCGCGGCCGTGGCGGCGGGCGCGCTGAAGCAGTACCAGGTCGACCGGTTCCTGGCCTTCACCAACCCCGACCTCGACCCGCGCGGGGCCGGCTACAACGTCGAGCAGGCGCGGATCGCGGTCGGCAACGGCGGCCTCGTCGGGCAGGGCCTCTTCGACGGCTCCCAGACCCGTTCGGGCTTCGTTCCCGAGCAGCACACCGACTTCATCTTCACCGTCGCCGGCGAGGAGCTGGGACTCCTCGGCGCGGGCGCCCTCATCGGGCTGCTGGTCGTGGTGCTGTGGCGGGCGCTGGTGATCGCCAGCCGCACCGACGACGTCTTCGGCCGCATCGCAGCGGCCGGGATCGCGTGCTGGTTCGGCTTCCAGGCGTTCCAGAACATCGGCATGTGCCTGGGGATCATGCCCGTCACCGGCGTCCCCCTGCCGTTCGTGTCCTACGGCGGCTCCTCGATGTTCGCGGGCATGCTCGCCGTCGGGCTCCTGCAGAACATCCACCTCCGCGCCACCGCGCCCGCGGCCTCCCGCTTCGCCGGCCTCACCACCCGCTGACCCACCCCCCGGTCGAGGTGGCGCTCTCGCACGGTCGAGGTGGCGCTCCCGCACGGTCGAAGTGGCGCCCTCGCACGTTCTGTTCCGGCACGCTATTCACAGGGCGTATACACGTAGTGCATAGTGGTCGGCATGTCCCTCGCGACCGTCCTCCTCGGCGTCCTGGCCGACGGCCCGGCGCACGGCTACGACCTCAAGCGGGCGCACGACGAGCGCTTCCCCGGGTCGCGGCCGCTCGCCTTCGGCCAGGTCTACGCGACGCTGAGCCGCCTCGAGCGCGACCAGCTGGTGCGCACGGTCGCCACGGAGAAGGGCGCAGGCCCGGAGCGGACGACCTACGAGCTCACCGAGGCGGGCGCTGAGGCTCTCCGCACCTGGCTGGAGGAGACCGAGCACCCCGGGCCGTACGCCGCGGACGAGCTCGTGCGCAAGACCGTCACCGCGCTGCACGCCGGCGCCGACACCGTCGACTTCCTGCGCCGGCAGCGGTCGGCCCACATGGAGGCGCTGCGGGCGGTGGTGCGCCAGCGGGACGCCGCCGAGGAGGTGGGTGCCCGGATCGCCCTCGACCACACCGTCGCGCACCTCGACGCCGACCTCCGCTGGCTCGACGACGCGCGGGCGCGTGTCGAGCAGACCCGACCCATCGAGACGAGGAACAGCCGATGACCGACACCACGCCCATGGTCCGCGGGGTGGACCTGCACAAGACCTTCGGCCGCACGGCTGCGCTGCGCGGAGCGTCCCTGGAGGTGGCACCCGGGGAGATCGTCGCGGTGACCGGGCCGTCCGGCAGTGGGAAGTCCACGCTGCTGCACTGCCTGGCGGGCGTCATCGCACCGGACTCGGGGAGCGTCACCTACCGCGACCGCCGGCTCGACTCGCTCTCCGCCGACGCTCGGACCCGGCTGCGCCGGCTGGAGGTCGGGCTGGTGCTGCAGTTCGGCCAGCTGGTGCCGGAGCTGACCGCGGTCGAGAACGTCGCACTGCCGCTCCTGCTGGAGAAGCGGAGCCGGTCGGAGGCGCAGGCGGCGGCGCTCGAGGAGCTGGAGCGGCTCGGGGTCGCCGACGTCGCCGACGCCCGGCCGGGGGAGATGTCCGGTGGTGAGGCACAACGCGTCGCCATCGCCCGGGCGCTGGTCACCTCGCCGTCGGTGGTATACGCCGACGAGCCGACGGGGGCGCTGGACACCGTCGCCGGCGAGCAGGCGCTCGCGGCTCTCGTCGCCGCCACCCGGGGCGCCGGCGCCGCGCTGGTGGTGGTGACCCACGACCACCGGGTCGCCGCCGTGGCCGACCGCGAGGTCGAGATGCGCGACGGGCTGACCGAACCGGTCGAGGCGCTGCGGTGAGGCCGCTCGGGGTCACCCTCGTGCTCGCCTCCGGCCGCGGCCGGATCGCCCTGGTGATGGCGACGACGGCGCTCGCCTGCGCGCTCGTGCTGGTCGCCGTCTCGATGGCGCGGCTGTGGACGGTCGACCCCTCGGACGCGTGGGCGACCGGCCACCCGTACGGCGGGCTGCTCGGCCCGATCGCCGATTCCGGCACCCGCGCCGGCGCCGTGGTGGGGACGCTCCTGCTCGTGCTGCCGCTCGTGCTGCTGCTCGACCAGGCGGTGCGGTTGGGGTCCTCCAGTCGGCGCACGAGGTACGCCGCGCTGTCGGTGGCCGGCGCAGACTCCCGCGACCTGCGCCGCTGGGGTGCCGTCGAGGTCGGCGCGCCCGCGCTGGCCGGTGCGCTCCTCGGCGTACCGCTGTGGCTGCTGCTGCGCCAGGTGCTCGGGGTGGGTCTCCGGTCCCGCGAGGCGGCGCTGGTGCCGACGACGGTCGGACCGGGTGGCTGGACCTGGCTGGTGGTCGCCCTGGTCGCGGCGTACGGCGCTCTCGTGGGCTGGCGGCTCGGCGCGCGGACGGCTGCGGGCGTCGAGCGCTCCCGCGACCCGCGGCCACCGCGACCGTGGGGCCTGCTCCTCCTCGCCGCGGCCGTCGCCGGCTTCTTCAGCGAGCGAGTGGCCGTGCACGACCTCGCGCCGATCCTCGTGGTCGTGCTCCTCGCCGTGGCACTGGCATCGCTGGGGCCATGGCTGGCCTGGGTCGCGGCCCGCACGGGGGCCCGGCGGGCCGGCTCGGCTGCGCTCCTGCTGGCGGCGCGCCGGCTGGCAGCCGACCCGCGCCCTGCCGGACGCGCGGCCGCTGCCGTCGGGGCGGTCGGCCTCAGCCTCGGCGCGGCAGCGGCCTTCGTCGCCGATATCCTCGTCCACCACCGCTACGACGTCGCCTACTACGTCGTGCCCGCGGTCATCGCTGGCGTCTGTGCGCTCGCGGCGCTGGGAGTGATCGCAGTGGCGCTGGCCGTGCACTCCACCGAGACGGTGCTCGAGCGCCGCCGCGAGCTGGCGACCCTGGTGGCGACCGGGGTGCCGGCCGGCGCCGTCAGTCGTTCGCAATTGCTGGAGTGCTTGGTCGCCACCGTCCCGCTGGCGGTCCTCGGCGCTGCCATCGGCGGGTTCGGCTACGCGTCCGTGGTGGAGAGGTGGGTGGTGATCGCGCCCTGGGCGCTGGCGGCCGTGGTCCTCACCGGGCTGGCCGCCGCGGGCGCCTGCTGGGCGGTCACGGCGGCCATGGCGCCGTGGGTGAGCGACGCCGTCGCTCCGGAGCACCTGCGGACCGCCTGATCCGACCTGTGGGCGCGCCACCTCGACCGTGCGGGCGCGCCACCTCGACGGGTCAGGGCACCACGGTGAGGAAGAGGAACGCGCCGAAGAGCGCCAGGTGGACCAGGCCCTGCTGGGCCTTGGCCCGGCCCTGCACGACGGTGAGCACGGAGACGACGACGGTGATGCACAGCAACACCAGCTGGGTGGTCTCCAGACCCAGCACGAGGGGGCCCTCGAGCCAGATCGAGGCGACCGCGATCGTGGGCACGGTCAGGCCGATGGAGGCCATCGCCGAGCCGTACCCGAGGTTGAGGCTGGTCTGGACCCGGTCCCGGCGGGCGTTGCGGACCGCGGCGATCGACTCCGGCGCGAGCACGAGGAGCGCGATGACCACGCCGACGACGCCGTAGGGGAAGCCGAGGCCCGCGACGCCGTCCTCGATGCTGGGCGAGAGCAGCTTGGCCAGCCCGACGACGGAGACCAGCGCGGCGACCAGGAGCCCGAGGCTGAGCAGCGTCTCCTGGTCCGAGGGCGGGTCGGCGTGGTCGTCGCCGTCCTCGTCCAGCAGGCCCGTGACCTGGCCGTACTCGTCACTGGTCACCGGCACGAAGAAGTCGCGGTGCCGCACGGTCTGGGTGAAGACGAATCCGGCGTAGAGGACGATCGAGGCGACCGCGGCGAAGGCCAGCTGGGACGGCGCGAACTCCCGACCCTGGCCGGAGGTCGTGAACGACGGCAGCACCATCGTCAGGCTGGCCAGGGTGATGACCGTGGTGAGGGCCGACCCGGTGCCGGAGGCGTTGAAGCTCACCAGGTGGTGCTTGAGCGCACCGACCAGCAGGGAGACGCCGACGATGCCGTTCAGCGTGATCATCACGGCGGCGAACACCGTGTCCCGCGCGTAGGTGCTCGTCCCCTCGCCGCCGGAGGTCATCAGCATGACGATCAGGCCCACCTCGATCACCGTCACGGCGACGGCGAGGACGAGGGAGCCGTACGGCTCGCCGACCCGGTGCGCCACCACCTCGGCGTGGTGGACCGCGGCGACCACGGCTCCCACCAGGGCGACGGCGACCAGGACGAGCACGGACCAGTGCTCGTGCCGGGTCCACGTGGCGAGCAGGACGAGGGCGGCCAGGACCGGCACGCCCAGCGACCACTGGAAGGGACCTCGGACGCCGGGGCTGCTCACGGTTCGAACCTATCGGGGCAGGGACCGTAGGCTTGACCGGTCCCCGCACTGCTCCGGAGAGGTCCCCCATGCCCGCCCCCGCGTCCGTCTTCCCGCGACTCGAGCCCCGGCTCCCGTCGGTGTCGAAGCCGATCCAGTACGTCGGCGGCGAGCTCAACTCGACCGTCAAGGACTGGGACTGCGGCGCCGCCACCGAGGCCGGCGAGACCGTCCGGTGGGCGCTGATGTACCCCGACGCCTACGAGGTCGGCCTGCCCAACCAGGGCGTGCAGATCCTCTACGAGGTGCTCAACGAGCGGGACTGGATCGTCGCGGAGCGGACCTACGCCGTCTGGCCGGACCTCGAGGAGGTCATGCGCGCCGGGGACGAGCACGGCCCGATCCCGCAGTTCACCGTCGACGCCCACCGCCCGGTGCGCGCCTTCGACCTGCTCGGGCTGAGCTTCTCCACCGAGCTCGGCTACACGAACATGCTCAACGCCCTCGACCTCGCCGGCATCCCGCTGCACGCGGTCGACCGCACGGACGAGGACCCTGTCGTCCTCGCCGGCGGCCACGCGGCGTTCAACCCGGAGCCGATCGCGGACTTCGTCGACGCCGCCGTGCTCGGTGACGGCGAGGAGGTCGTGCTCGCCATCTCCGAGGTGGTCCGGGAGTGGAAGGCGCAGGGGCGGCCCTCCGGCGACATGGAGAGCGCGCGCGACGAGCTGCTGCGCCGGCTGGCCGTGAGCGGCGGCGTCTACGTGCCGAAGTTCTACGACGTCTCCTACGCCCCGGACGGCGCGATCGTCTCGGTCGTCCCGAACCGTCCCGGGATCCCGTTCCGGGTCACCAAGCACACCCTCATGGACCTCGACGCGTGGCCGTACCCGGCGAAGCCGTTGGTGCCCCTGGCCGAGACCGTCCACGAGCGGTTCAGCGTCGAGATCTTCCGCGGCTGCACCCGTGGCTGCCGCTTCTGCCAGGCCGGCATGATCACCCGCCCGGTGCGCGAGCGCTCGATCGAGACCATCGGCGCCATGGTCGAGAACGGCATCCGGAAGTCCGGCTTCGAGGAGGTCGGCCTGCTCTCGCTCTCCAGCGCCGACCACACCGAGATCGCCGACGTGGCCAAGGGCCTGGCCGACCGGTACGAGGGCCAGAACGTCTCGCTCTCGCTGCCCTCGACGCGCGTCGACGCCTTCAACATCAACCTGGCCAACGAGTTCTCCCGCAACGGTCGCCGCTCCGGGCTCACCTTCGCCCCCGAGGGCGGCTCGGAGCGGATGCGGAAGGTGATCAACAAGATGGTCACCGAGGAGGACCTCATCCGCACCGTCGCCGCGGCGTACTCCTCCGGCTGGCGTCAGGTGAAGCTCTACTTCATGTGTGGTCTCCCGACCGAGACCGACGAGGACGTCCTGCAGATCGCCGACCTCGCCAAGCGGGTCATCGCCAAGGGCCGCGAGGTCTCCGGACGCAACGACATCCGGTGCACCGTGTCGATCGGCGGGTTCGTGCCCAAGCCGCACACGCCGTTCCAGTGGGCGGCGCAGCTGGACCACGAGACCACCGACGAGCGGCTGCGCAAGCTGCGCGACGCGGTGCGCGACGACAAGAAGTACGGCCGCGCGATCGGCTTCCGGTACCACGACGGCAAGCCCGGCATCATCGAGGGACTGCTCTCGAGGGGCGACCGGCGGGTCGGCCGGATCATCGAGGAGGTCTGGCGCGACGGCGGCCGGTTCGACGGCTGGAGCGAGCACTTCTCCTACGACCGGTGGGTGGCCGCCTCCGAGCGTGCGCTCTCCGCCCTCCCCGCCTCGGACGGCGGCGGCGTCGACCTGGCCTGGTACACCACCCGCGAGCGCGGGTACGACGAGGTGCTGCCCTGGGACCACCTCGACTCCGGCCTCGACAAGGACTGGCTGTGGTCGGACTGGGAGGACGCCCTCGCGGTGGCCGACGGCTCGGCCGACGTCGAGGTCGAGGACTGCCGCTGGACGCCGTGCTACGACTGCGGCGTCTGCCCCGAGATGGGCACCGAGATCCAGATCGGGCCGACGGGGCGGCAGCTGCTGCCGCTCAGCGTCGTCTGAGCGCTCGTTCGTCGGTCGGTCGGTCGCCGCCGCAACCGTTCGATCGCGCGGTTCGGGTGGCCCCCACGAGGTGGACGGGCGGGCGAGCTCCGCGCGTCAGCGCCGTCCGGCCCGCAGGGCCGCCCACGTGTCCGGACCGACGACGCCGGTCGCGGGCACGCCGACCTGGCGCTGGTAGCGGACCAGCCGGACGCTCGTCGAGCGGTCGAGCACGCCGGAGGCGGTGACCCGGCCGGGCGTGGCGGCGGTGAGCGCCCGCTGCAGATGGCGCACGGCGTGGCCGGCGGACCCCTCCTTCAGCAGCGGTGTCTCGCCGCGGGCGAGCAGCGCGGTCCAGGTGCGGGCGGTGACCCGCCCGTTGGTGCGGTGGCCGACCTTGCGCTGGAAGGAGCGCACGCCCCGGACCACGCCGCGGTCGAAGCGGCCGTCGAGGCGCTCGCGGTACCGGGTGTGCTCCTTCAGCAGGCACTGCAGCACGCGGACAGCGGCTCCGGACCGGCCCCGCTTCAGCGCCGGGTAGTGCCCACGGTCGAGCCGTACGCCGCCGCACACGCGCCGCGCGGGCGGGGCGACGGAGCCGCCACCGACCTCGAGGTAGTTGCGGTCGATGCTGAGCGTGACGCCGCCGTACGTCGCGGTCTCGTCGAGCTCGTACTGGTGCACCCGCTCGCCGGCCCAGCTGGAGGACCGCACCTTGTCGGGCTTGACGCGGGTGTCGGCCGCGCCGTTCTCCCACGCGTACCAAACCTGGTCGGGCATCTCGTAGGAGCCGCGCGAGACCTGGTCGGCGTAGTCGAGGGCGTGGATGCCGGCGTCGATGTTGGAGTACACCCCGGACCGGTAGCCGGCGGAGCGGAGCCCGAGGGTCCAGCCGGAGAGGAAGCGCAGTGCCGAGCGGCGGCAGTCGGTCTCGGCGACGTCGAAGTCCTCGAGGTCGTACCAGAGCGTGCTGCCTCCGGCGATCCCGAGCGCCCGCGCCCGGCTCACGGCGGACGCGGCCTCGGCGCGCCCCTGCGCCTCGGCGGCCGGGTACGCCCCCGTGCTCCCGGGCTCGGGGTCGATGTCGTCGGCGAAGTCGCGGGTGCTGCACGAGGCCTGCGGCCCCACCCAGATCGGCAGCAGCCGCCAGCCGGCGGCGCTCTGGCGCCGCACCCACGTCGCGTCGAGGTGCTGCTGCCCCGGGTCGCCGGTGCCCGAGCCGCACGACATCATCGACCCGCCGAGGTAGATGCCCGCGCCCCAGAACGGCGAGTGCGCGAGCCACGCGTCCATCTCCTCCTGCGTGGGCGCGCAGCGGGCGTCGAAGGCGTAGCCGCTGAAGTTGCCCGGGGTCGGGGCCGGCGTCGGGGCGGCCACGGCGGGGGAGGCGAGGGCCACCCCGGCGACCCCCGCGACCAGCGCGGTCACGGCGGCGGCGACGCGCGCGAACGCGCGGGCGGGCGAGCGGTGCGGCTTCGGCATGGGGACTCCAGGTGAGGTGGCGTCGCGCGGCTCCCGACAGCCCCTCCGAGGGTACGTCGCGCGGCGGGCGCGCACCAGGACTCGGTCAAGGATCAGCGCGCCAGCTGGTCCTCGACGGCCAGCGGTCGCGCCACGTAGACGGCGACCGCCGCCAGCGGCAGGCTCAGCGCGAGCAGCAGCACCACCGGCCAGGTCCACCCGCCGGTCGCGTCGTGGACCACGCCGACGGCGAAGGGGCCGGCGACCGCGAGGAGGTAGCCGGCGGACTGGGTGAACGCCGACAGCGCGGCCGTGCCCTCCGAGGTCCGCGCCCGCAGGCCGACGAGGGTGAGGATGAGCGGGAAGGTGCAGCACCCGGCGCCGACGAGCAGCGCCCAGAGCGGCGCCAGGGTGTACGGCGCCACGAGCAGGCCGACGTAGCCGACGGGGTAGCAGGCGATCACCGCGAGCAGCACCGGCAGCGGGTCCTCGCGGGCGGCCAGCACCCGCGGCAGCAACCACGACAGGGGGATGCTGACGCCGGCGACCAGCGCCACGAGCAGGCCGGCGGCGGTCGGTGACCACCCGCTGTCGCGCCACAGCTGCGCGAACCAGCCGAAGACGGCGTACGCCTGGATCGACTGGAGGCCGAAGAAGAGCGCCATTGCCAGGCCCAGCGGCGTGCGCGCCACCTCGGCGTACCCGATGGCCCGGGTCGGGCCCTCGGGCTTGCGGTCGTGGGCGAGCAGGCCGAGCCAGGGGACGGCGGCGAGCAGCGCGGGCACCGCCCACAGGCCCAGCCCGGTGCGCCAGCCACCGGTGGCCTGTGCGAGCGGCACGGTCAGCGCCAGGGCGGCGGTCAGCCCGACGGCGAGCGCCGTCGTGTAGACGGCCGTCAAGGGACCGACCCGGTCGGGGAAGTGCAGCTTGACCAGTGAGGGGAGCAGGACGTTCGCCATCGCCATCCCGACCAGGGCGAGCAGCGAGAGGAGCAGGAAGACCGCCTCGTCCCCGGCGACGGCCCGGCCGAGCAGCCCGCCGGCGACGCAGAGCAGTGCCAGCAGGGTGACCCGGTGCAGGCCGACGGCCCGGGCCGCTGCCGGCGCCAGCGCGCCGAAGACGGCGAAGGCGAGCACCGGCAGCGAGGTGAGCAGCCCGGCGGTCGCACCGGACATGTCGAACGCGTCGCGGACCTCGTCGAGCACCGGGCCCACGCTGACCGCGGCCGGGCGGAGGTTCAGCGACAGCAGGACGATGCCGGCGAGCAGCAGGAGCCCGGCGCGGCGGGTCGTCACCGGCCGCACCCGGCACGCGGCACGTCGAAGGCGACGCGCACGGCCCGGTGGTCGCTGATCGCGGACTGGAAGACCTGGGCGCTGGTCGGCACCAGCGGATCGGAGTGCAGCACGTAGTCGATCCTCCGCCTCGGTACCCGGGGCGGCACCGTCAGCCCCGGTCCCTCTCCGACGACCGGCCACGGGTCCTCGGCGAAGGTGTAGGCGACACCCATCGCCGGGGAGTCGGGGGTGGCGTTGAGGTCGCCGCCCAGCAGGAACGGGTGCGGCGAGGCGCGGACCATCCGGCGGATGGCCCGGAGCTGGGCGATCCGGATGCCGCCGCGGGTGTGCTGGAGGTGGGTGTTGTAGACGTCGAGCGGCCGGCCGTCGAGCTCGACGACCGCCCGCAGCAGGCCGCGCTGCTCCTGGCCGGGCCGGCGGGGGAGCAGCCGGTTGTCCCAGCGGCGCACCGGCAAGGTGGTGAGCACGGCGGTGCCGTACTCCGACCGCGGGGCGCCCTGCCGCTCCGGTGCCCGGACGACGTTGCGTCCGAAGACGACGTTCATGTCGAGCCGGGTGCCGAGCCAGGTCGGCTGGTCGACGAAGCCGGACCGCGCGCGGAACCGGTCGACCTCCTGCAGCAGCACGACGTCGGCGTCCCACGCCTCGATCTCCTGCGCCACCCGCTCGAGGTTCAGGCCACCGCCGCCGAGGCCCCCGTGGATGTTGAAGGTCAGCACGACGAGCCGGTCGGTGCCGACGGCGGTGCAGGTCGGGTCCGGCGTCGAGGCGGGGTCGCTCGGCCCGCCGGTGCCCGGCGCGCTCGGCGTGGTGGCCGACGGCTCCGGCGGGGAGGGGAGTGGCAGGCCGCTCGGCGTCGGCGCGCCGGTGCCCGGACCGGGCACCGGGTCGGGTCGCGGCCAGAGGACGACGAGGGCGACGATCGTCGCGAGGGCGACGAGCGCGAAGAGCCCGTGGACCCAGCGAAGCACTGGTGCAGGATAGGCGCCGTGCGCCACGTGACGGACAACGAGCGGCGGGCACGGCTCGCGGTGCGGCACGCGCTGGCGCCGGCCCACCGTGCCGCCGACGCGGTGACCGCCACGCGCGCGCTCACGGCGCTGCACGCCACCGAGCCGGCGACGCCGTACCTCTCGGTCCGGGCGCGTGTCGACGCGGTGACGATCGCCGACCTCGACGACGCGCTGGTCGAGGACCGCAGCCTGGTCAAGCAGCTGGGGATGCGGCGCACGATGTTCGCCGTCCCCCGCGACCTGCTCCCCGCCGTCTGGGGGAGCGCCGCCGCCCGGGTGGCCCCCGCCGAGCGCGCCAAGGTCGCCAAGGACGCGGTCGCGGCGGGTCTCGCGTCCGACGGGGAGGCGTGGGTGGAGGAGCGGTGCGCCGACGTGCTGGACCTGCTGGCCGACCACCCCGAGGGCCTGACCGCCGCCGAGGTCCGGGCCAGCGTGCCCGGGCTGACGAGCAGCCAGCTCACCGGCCGCCTGCTGACGGTCCTCGGCGCCCGGGCCCGGGTCGTCCGCGGTCGCAACACCCAGCACTGGCGCGTCTTCCGGCCCCGGTGGACCACCATGGAGCACTGGTTGGGGGAGCCACCGGCACCGCTCCCGCCCGAGGAGGGGTACGCCGAGCTGGTGCAGCGCTGGCTGTGGTCCTTCGGCCCCGGCACGGAGGACGACCTGGTCTGGTGGCTGGGCGCCACGAGGACCGCCGTCCGGGCCGCCCTGGCCGCCGTCGGCGCCGTGGGAGTGACGCTGGACGGCGGCGGCACCGGCTGGCTGCACCCCGAGGACCTGGCCGAGGTCGCGGCCCCGGAGCCGTGGGCGGCGCTGCTGCCGGTGCTGGACGCGACGACGATGGGCTGGAAGGGCCGCGACTGGTACCTCGGCCCGCACGCGCAGGTCCTCTTCGACCGCAACGGCAACGCCGGGACCACCGCCTGGTGGGACGGGCGGGTCGTGGGCTGCTGGGTGCAGGACCCCGCGGGTGCGGTCGAGGTCCGGACGGTCGTCGACGTGCCGCCGGTGGCACGGCGGGCGCTCGAGGCGGAGGCGGCGCGGCTGGGCGCCTGGCTGGCCGGCGAGCGGGTCGGCACCGTCTACCCCTCGCCCGCCATGAGGCCGGAGCGGTGAGCGCGCCGTAGGATTCCGCGGGTGCGTGAGCAGCCCGAGCAGCAGGCCCCACCCGTCCAGCGGCTGCGGATCCGGTACGCCAAGCGCGGCCGGCTCCGGTTCACCAGCCACCGTGACTTCAGCCGGGCCTTCGAGCGGGCGGTCTTCCGGGCGCGGGTGCCGATGGCGTACTCCTCCGGCTTCAACCCGCACCCGCGGATCTCCTACGCGGGGGCAGCACCGACCGGCTCGGCCAGCGAGGCGGAGTTCCTCGAGATCGCGCTGGCGGCGGTCGTCGACCCCGCCGACATCCACCGCAGCCTCGAGGAGGCACTGCCGGAGGGGCTCGACATCCTCGAGGTCGTCGAGTCGCCCGGAGGCTCCCTGGCCGACCTGCTCCAGGCGAGCCACTGGTACGCCGACGTCTCGGCCGCGCCGATCGAGGCAGAGACCGCCGTCGCCGTGTTCCTGGCCGCCGACGAGGTCCCGGTCGAGCGGATGACGAAGAAGGGGCTCCGGGAGTTCGACTGCCGCGCCGCCGTCGTCTCCCTGGCGGCCGGCCCCGCACCGGAGGGCTCGGCGGCGGGCGCCCGCCTCGACCTGGTGCTGCGACACGCCGTGCCGGCGGTGCGACCCGACGACGTCCTCACGGGGCTGCGCGCCACCGCAGGCCTCGACTCCGGCCCGGCACCACTGCTCACCCGGGTGGCCCAGGGCCCGCTCGACGAGGCCACCGGACGGGTCGGGGACCCGCTGCGCTCCCGCGCCTGAGCCGGGGTCGCTGTGGTCGTGGCTGCGGTGTGCGATACTCGCCACGGTCGACCTGGTCGACCCGACGATGCCTCGCCGGTCCGCACCCTGTGGACCAGCACGCGGGGCGTTGGTCGTCGCCAGACCGCGACGCGGCCGTGACAGGGCCCGGCGACCGCGGCAGGTGGCTCCCGGCGCCCGGTGACGCACACCGCGGAGCGTGTCGCCGCCACATGAAGGCTTTGCGCCGTCGACCTTGAGCACGCGGGTCCGCGGCGTCGGACCGCTCGGACGCCCGCAGGGCGCCGGGCCGAGGAGCAGCACATGGCTGACGACGACCTGCAGGTCGCCCCTACCGAGACCACCGAGGGCGCGGCCGCCGCCGAGCCCGACGGGCCGCCGGCGAAGAAGACGGCGCGCAAGGCGCCCGCGAAGAAGGCGCCCGCCAAGAAGGCGACGGCGAAGAAGGCGGCCGCCAAGAAGGCCGCTGCCCCGGACGGCGCCTCCGGGGACGCCACCGCCGAGCAGGCGCCGGCCGCGCCGGCACCTGCCGAGGCGCCGCCCGCCAAGAAGGCCACCCGGCGCACGACCAAGAAGGCCGCCGCCCCGGAGCCGGAGCTGCCCCTCGAGCAGGCCCCGGAGCAGGCGTCGGAGCAGGCGTCGGCGGAGGACGCGGCCGGGACGCCCGAGGGCGCGGACGCCGCGCCGCCGGCCAAGAAGGCGGCGGCGAAGAAGGCGACCGCCAAGAAGACGGCGGCGAAGAAGACGGCGAAGAAGGCCCCGGCCAAGAAGGCCGCCGCCGCGGAGGCGGACGTGGCGACGCCGACGGCCGAGGCCGGCGAGGAGGCGGCGACCCCAGCCGACGAGGGCCGCCCGGCCGCCGTTCCGCTGTTCCAGGCGCCGGAGCCGGTCAAGGCGCCGGCCCGTCGGAGCCGCAAGAGGACGGCCCCCGCGCCGGCGGAGGCGCCCAGCGACGCCGAGGCCGTCGAGGACGTGACCGCCGTCGAGCCCGCCGACGCTGCAGCGGCCGCCGAAGATGCCGAGGTGGCCCCCGGCGAGCCGACCGTCGAGCCGCCGGCGGCGGTCGCCGACGAGAGCGACGAGGACGACAGCGAAGACGACGACAACGACGACAACGACGACAACGAGGACAACGAGGACAACGAGGACGGCGACGAGAACGGCGAGGGCGGCGGCTCCGGTCGCCGACGCCGCCGTCGCGGCGGCCGGCGGCGGCGCAAGTCCGGCGGTGGCGGCGACGGCGAGGCCGGCCAGCAGGACCGCGACGCCCAGGACGGCTCCGAGCGGTCCGCCGACGCCTCGGCCGGTGCCGAGGAGTCGGGCGAGGCCAAGGGCCAGGGTGGCGACCAGGGCGACGACGCCGAGAGTGAGGGCAGCAGCTCCTCCAGGCGCCGGCGGCGCCGCCGCCGCTCGGGCGACTCCGGCGAGGGCAACGACGGTGACGCCGACAAGAGCACGGACAAGGGCGCCGACCGGGGCTCGGAGAGGTCCTCCGGCAGGGCCCGTCAGAGCCGGACGGGCGACGACCAGATCACCGCAGTGTCCGGTTCCACCCGGCTCGAGGCGAAGAAGCAGCGTCGCCGCGAGGGCCGCGAGGCCGGCCGGCGCCGCGCGCCGATCGTGAGCGAGGCGGAGTTCCTGGCCCGCCGCGAAGCGGTCGACCGGGTCATGGTGATCCGCCAGCGCGAGGACCTCACGCAGATCGGCGTGCTCGAGGACAAGGTGCTCGTCGAGCACTACGTCGCCCGCGAGTCGCAGACCTCGCTCATCGGGAACGTCTACCTCGGCCGGGTGCAGAACGTCCTGCCCTCCATGGAGGCGGCGTTCATCGACATCGGCAAGGGCCGCAACGCCGTGCTCTACGCCGGCGAGGTCAACTGGTCGGCGCTCGGCCACCGTGACGGCCAGCCGCGCAAGATCGAGTCGGTGCTCTCCTCGGGCCAGTCGGTCCTGGTGCAGGTCACCAAGGACCCGATCGGGCACAAGGGCGCCCGGCTGACCAGCCAGATCAGCCTGGCCGGCCGGTTCCTGGTCTACGTGCCCGACGGCACCACCAGCGGGATCTCCCGCAAGCTCCCCGACACCGAACGCAACCGGCTCAAGACGCTGCTGAAGGAGATCGTCCCCGACGGCGCCGGCGTCATCGTCCGCACCGCGGCCGAGGGGGCCAGCGAGGAAGAGCTGACCCGGGACGTCGAGCGTCTCAAGGCCCGCTGGGAGGACATCGAGAAGAAGGCCAAGGGCAGCGCGCCGCAGATGCTGTACGGCGAGCCGGACCTCACCCTCAAGGTCGTCCGCGACCTGTTCACCGAGGACTTCTCGAAGCTCGTCATCGAGGGCCAGGACGCCTGGGACACCGTCAGCGGGTACGTCGAGCACGTCGCCCCGGACCTGCAGGAGCGGCTCGAGCGCTACGAGCCCGCCGAGCACGGCGGCAAGGACGCCTTCACCACCTACCGCGTGGACGAGCAGATCGCGAAGGCGCTGGACCGCAAGGTGTGGCTGCCGTCCGGCGGCTCGCTGGTCATCGACCGCACCGAGGCGATGACCGTGGTCGACGTCAACACCGGCAAGTTCACCGGCTCCGGCGGCAACCTCGAGGAGACCGTCACCAAGAACAACCTGGAGGCGGCCGAGGAGGTCGTGCGCCAGCTCCGGCTGCGCGACATCGGCGGCATCATCGTCGTCGACTTCATCGACATGGTCCTGGAGTCCAACCGCGACCTGGTCCTGCGCCGGCTCGTGGAGTGCCTGGGCCGCGACCGCACCCGCCACCAGGTCGCCGAGGTGACCTCGCTGGGCCTGGTGCAGATGACCCGCAAGCGGATCGGCACCGGTCTCGTCGAGTCGTTCAGCGAGAACTGCGAGCACTGCCAGGGCCGGGGTGTGGTCATCCACGACGCGCCGGTCGACCCGAACAAGGGCGACGACGACAGCCGCGGTCGCGGCGGTCGCCGGCGCGGTGGCCGGGGCAAGGACGACGACCAGTCCCCGAAGCAGGACCAGAAGCAGGGCGGCGGGCAGGCGAACGGGGGCAAGGCCCCCTCGCCGGCCGACGTCGCCGCGATGGCGCGGGCCGAGGACCGGCCGGAGCAGCCGACCGGGACCGACCCGTCGGCCCAGCGGGCCGGCGACGGCGACGACTCGGGGCCGGACACCGCTGACGCCGCCGAGGCACAGGAGACCTCCGCCGAGGCGCCGGAGCGGTCATCCCGCGGTCGGCAGCGCAGCAGGAGCCGGTCGGGCTCGCGGGCGGGCAGCCAGCCGGACACCCAGCGGGAAACCCCGTCGGAGAGCCCGTCGGAGAGCCCGTCGGAGAGCCAGCGCGACACCCAGGCGCCGGCCGACTCGCAGGGCGACGCACCGGCCGAGCCCCAGACCCAGCAGCAGGACGCTCGACCCCAGCAGCAGCCCGAGCAGGAGGCCGAGCAGCAGGCGCCCGCCGAGCCGGCACCGCCGCGAGTGGTGACCCGGACCCGCCGCCGGGCGGCCAGCCGGCCGGCGGGGGAGCCCGCGGTCGTCAGCGAGCCGGTGTCGATCAGCGAGCCGGGCTCGCCGGGCGCGCCGGCGACCGCGCAGGCCGTCGAGCCGGTCGAGCCGGCCCCGGCCGCCGAGCCGACCGAGCCGCCGCCGGCGCCCAAGGTGGTCACCCGGACCCGCGGACGCAGCGCGACCCGCCCGGCGGGCCCGCCGCCGGCGGTCGAGGGTGCCGGGGGCGCCGATCCGGCGACGGAGACGCCGCAGGTCGAGCACGTGCCCGTGAAGAACAAGGGCCCGCGCAAGCGTTAGCAGCGGCCGCGCGGGGCGGCGTACCGGCCATTTTGCGGTCGTCGCCCCGCGTCCGTAGTATTGACCCTCGGTGCGCTGGTTGCGTGCCCTTCCCCGTGCGGCGCGCGAGCGTGCGCGCCCGGGGACCCATGAACGTGAATCCCTGAAATGTGCAGGACCGACGAAGGAGACCGCGGTGTACGCGATCGTGCGCGCAGGCGCCAAGCAGCAGAAGGTTGCCGTGGGCGACGTCATCGAGATCGACAAGGTCGCGACGGCCGCCGGTGACTCGCTCACCCTGCCGGTCGTGCTCGTGGTCGACGGCGAGACGGTGACCTCCGACGCCGGCAAGCTCGGCTCCGCCTCGGTCACCGCCGAGGTCGTCGGCGCCACCAAGGGCCCGAAGATCGTCATCCAGAAGTACAAGAACAAGACCGGCTACAAGAAGCGCCAGGGCCACCGCCAGAAGTACACCCAGGTGAAGGTCACCGACATCTCCCTGTGAGCTCCCGGCTCCAGGTCAGCGGACTGCAGCGAAACTAAGGACACGACATGGCACACAAGAAGGGCGCGGCGTCGACCAAGAACGGTCGCGACTCCAACGCGCAGCGTCTGGGCGTCAAGCGCTTCGGCGGTCAGAACGTCAACGCCGGCGAGATCATCGTGCGCCAGCGCGGCACCCACTTCCACCCCGGCACCGGCGTCGGCCGCGGTGGCGACGACACCCTCTTCGCCCTCGTGGGCGGGGCGGTCGAGTTCGGCACCCGCCGCGGTCGCCGCGTCGTCAACATCGTCCCGGGCGAGTGACCTGAGGCGACACAACCGTCGGTCGAGCTAGTCGAGACCAACCGAAGGGCGCCCCGCTACCCGGGGCGCCCTTCGTGATTTCCAGGAGAGAAGAACCATGGCCGTCCCCACCTTCGTCGACCGCGTCACGCTGCACGTCAGCGCCGGACGTGGTGGGAACGGCGTCGCCTCGGTGCACCGGGAGAAGTTCAAGCCGCTGGGCGGTCCCGACGGCGGGAACGGCGGCCCCGGCGGGTCGGTGATCCTGCGGGTCGATCCGCAGGTGACGACCCTCGTCGAGTACCACCACAGTCCCAAGCGGCGTGCCGAGCACGGCGGTCACGGGGCGGGCGGCCACCGCAACGGCGGCCACGGCTCCGACCTCGTGCTCCCCGTGCCCGACGGCACGGTGGTCAGCCTCAAGGACGGCACCGTGCTCGCCGACATGGTCGGCGCCGGCACCGAGATGGTCGTGGCCGAGGGCGGCCGTGGCGGCCTCGGCAACGCCGCGCTGGCCAGCGCGAAGCGGAAGGCGCCCGGCTTTGCGCTGCTCGGCGAGCCCGGCGACGAGCTCGAGATCGTGCTCGAGCTCAAGGTCGTCGCCGACATCGGCCTCGTGGGCTTCCCCAGCGCCGGGAAGTCCAGCCTCATCGCCGCCATGTCCCGTGCGCGTCCCAAGATCGCCGACTACCCGTTCACGACGCTGGTGCCGAACCTCGGCGTGGTCACGGCCGGCGACACCACCTTCACCGTCGCCGACGTGCCCGGGCTCATCGAGGGCGCCAGCGAGGGCCGTGGGCTCGGCCACGACTTCCTGCGCCACATCGAGCGCTGCGCGGCGATCGTCCATGTCATCGACACCGCGACCATCGAGCCGGGCCGCAACCCGGTCGACGACCTCGACGTCATCGAGAACGAGCTGAGCCGGTACGGCGGCCTCGAGGACCGGCCGCGCCTGGTGGCGCTCAACAAGGTCGACGTGCCCGACGGCCAAGACCTCGCCGACATCACGGTGGACGACCTGCGCGCCCGTGGCCTCCGGGTCATCCCGGTCTCGGCCGCCTCCGGTGCGGGCCTGCGCGAGCTCACCTTCGCCATGGCGGAGATCGTCCAGGCCGCCCGCGCGGCCACGCCGGTGGCCGAGGCCACCCGGATTGTGCTGCGGCCGGGGTCGGCCGACGGTGGCGAGGACTTCACCGTCACGCAGACGCACGACCCTTCGACAGGCTCAGGACAGCGAGGCTGGCGGGTCCGCGGCACCAAGCCCGAGCGGTGGGTGCGCCAGACCGACTTCAGCAACGACGAGGCCGTCGGCTTCCTCGCGGACCGGCTCAACCGGCTCGGCGTCGAGGACCGGCTGCTCAAGCTCGGCGCGGAGGAGGGCGACACCGTCCTCATCGGCCACCCCGACAACTCCGTCGTCTTCGACTTCCAGCCCGGCATGGAGGCCGGTGCCGAGATGCTCGGCCGCCGCGGCGAGGACCAGCGCTTCGACGAGTCCCGCCCCGCCGCGCGCCGCCGGCGCGCGATCGACGAGGCGATGGACGAGCGGGTCGAGGGCGAGACCCGCGCCGACGTGGCACGCCGCCTCGACCGCCCCGCCGGCCCCACGTCGTACGAGATCGGCACCGCGGAGGACCCCGACTGGCTCGAGGACGACCCGGGTGAGTGAGCCCGTGGGTCGGTCCCGGGCGGCCGTGACCGGCGCCCGTCGCGTCGTGGTCAAGGTCGGCTCCTCGTCGCTCACGACGGCAGCCGGGGGGATCGACCCCGAGCGGGTCCGTCGGCTGGTCGACGTGCTGGCGGCCGTGCGGGCGCGCGGTGTCGAGGTCGTCCTCGTCTCCTCCGGCGCGATCGCCGCCGGCCTGGCTCCCCTCGGGCTGCGCAGGCGGCCGCGTGGCCTCCCCGCGCAGCAGGCCGCCGCGTCGGTCGGCCAGGGGCTGCTCGTGCACCGCTACACCGAGGAGCTCGCCCGGCACGGCGTCGTCGCCGGGCAGGTGCTGCTCACGGTCGACGACGTGACCCGGCGGGCGCACTACCGCAACGCGCACCAGACGCTCGCGAAGCTGCTCGAGCTCGGCGTGCTGCCGATCGTCAACGAGAACGACACGGTGGCGACCTCCGAGATCCGGTTCGGCGACAACGACCGGCTGGCCGCGCTGGTCGCCCACCTCGTCCACGCGGAGCTGCTGGTGCTCCTCTCCGACGTCGACGGCCTCTACGACGCGGCGCCCTCCCAGCCCGGCAGCTCCCTGCTGAGCGACGTGGCCTCTGAGGACGACCTCGCCGCGGTCAGCATCGGCGGCACCGGCGCCGCCGGGGTCGGCACCGGCGGCATGCAGACCAAGGTGGAGGCCGCCCGGATCGCCACCGGCGCCGGCATCCCCGTGGTGCTGACCTCCGCCGAGAACGCCGCGGTCGCGCTGGCCGGCGACCGCGTCGGCACGCTCTTCCACGCGACCGGCCGACGGCGGCCGACCCGGCTGCTGTGGCTCGCCCACGCCACGGAGCCGAAGGGCACGCTGCTGCTCGACGCCGGCGCGGTCCGCGCGGTCACCGAGCGCCGGGCCTCCCTGCTGGCCGCCGGCATCACCGGCGTGACCGGCACCTTCCACGCCGGGGACCCCGTCGACATCGCCGACGACGCGGGCGCCCCCGTGGCGCGGGGGCTGGTGAACTTCGACAGCGAGGAGCTGCCGGGCCTGCTCGGACGCTCCTCGCACGACCTGAAGCGCGAGCTGGGCGCGGCGTACGAGCGCGAGGTCGTGCACCGCGACGACCTCGTCCTCCTCTGAGCCCGTGCGTCGCCTGGGCTGGTGGCTGCGCGACCACCTCGCGGCCGTGGTGCTCGCCGTGCTCCTCGTGCCGGCGCTGCTGCTGACGGCCGCCCGGCTCGTCGACGTGGCGTGGGGCCCGGCGGTGCTGGCGACGGCGTTCGCGCCCTACGCACTCCCGCTGTACGCCGCGGCGCTGGTGGTCGCGGGACTGGTGCACCTGCGCGCGCACCGGCGGACGCTGCTGTTGCCGGTGGTGCTCGGCCTGGCCGGCGTGGCGCTGCACGGCTGGTGGGTCGCGCCGTACTGGCTCGGGGGCCAGTCACCCGCGTCCCGGGACGCCGACTCCCTGGTGGTCGTGACCGCGAACCTCTACCACGGCGAGGGCGACGCGCTCGGGCTGGTCGAGCTGGCCAGCCACGAGAGTGCCGACCTGGTCGTCGTGACGGAGATGAGCGTCGAGGCGCTGGGGCGGATGCGGGACGCGGGCTTGGACGAGGTGCTGCCGTACTCCGCCGGCGCGCCGGACCCGGACGATCCTGCCGCCGGGACCGTGGTCTTCAGCCGGGTGCCGCTGTCGGAGCCGCGCCGCCTGGACACCGTGCTGGGCTCCTGGCAGGTCGACGTCGGCGGGCCGGGCGGCTGGCGCCTGCTCGGCGTCCACGCGTCCACCCCGCTCCTCCCCGACGACTGGCGACGCGACCACCGGGTGATCCGCCGGGCCGCGCTCCGGGCGGAGGCCGACCTCGTGGTCGGCGACCTCAATGCCACCCTCGACCACGCCCCGCTGCGGCTGCTGGTCGAGGACGGCTACCGCGACGCCTTCGAGGCCGCCAACGCCGGCTTCCACCCCACCTGGCCCGACAACGGCCTCGCTCCGGTCCTCGGCTTCCTCCGGCCCCTCGTGCCGATCGACCACGTCCTCCTCGGCGGCGACCTCGCCGCCCGGTCCGCGCGCACTGTGGCCCTCGGGGGCACCGACCACCGCGCCGTCGTCGCCGAGCTCGCCCCACAGTGACCTCCACCCCGGGCAGACCTGCCACGCCGACCGTGCAGGGCTCCCACCTCGACCGTGCAGGGCTCCCACGTCGACCGTGCAGGGCTCCCACGTCGTCGGGGTGGCGGGGGTGCGCCGTAGGCTGGGAGGCGTCATGACCCGCAGCACCGTCTACCTCGACCACGCCGCGACCACGCCGATGGTCCCCGCGGCGGTGGAGGCGATGACCAGCCAGCTGCTGGCGGTCGGCAACCCGAGCTCGCTGCACGCCTCGGGCCGGTACGCCCGGCGCGTCGTCGAGGAGTCGCGGGAGCGGATCGCGCAGGCGGTGGGCTGCCGGCCCGGCGAGGTGGTCTTCACCTCCGGTGGCACCGAGGCCGACAACCTGGCGCTCAAGGGCGTCTTCTGGGCCCGCCGCGCGGCCGACGGGCGCCGGACCCGGATCCTCACCACGGCGGTCGAGCACCACGCCGTCCTCGACCCGCTGCACTGGCTCGCCGAGCACCACGGCGCCGAGGTCGAGCTGCTCCCCGTCGACCGGTACGGCGTCGTGGACCTCGACGCGCTCCGGTCCTCGGTCGAGCGGGACCCGTCCAGCGTGGCGCTGGTCAGCGTGATGTGGGCCAACAACGAGGTGGGCACGCTCCAGCCGGTCGAGGAGGTCGTCGCCGCGGTCGCGCCCCACGCCATCCCCGTCCACACCGACGCGGTGCAGGCGGTCGGCCAGGTGCCGGTGGACTTCGCCCGCTCGGGGGTCGACGCCCTCACCCTGACCGGGCACAAGGTCGGCGGCCCGTACGGCGTCGGCGCGCTCGTCGTGCGCCGGGAGCTCGACGTCACCGCGATCGTCCACGGCGGCGGGCAAGAGCGCGACATCCGCAGCGGCACGCTCGACACCCCGGCCATCGCCGGGTTCGCGGCCGCCGTCGAGCTGGCCGTCAAGCACCAGGCCGACCACGCCGCCCGGGTCGCGGGGCTCCGCGACGACCTGGTGCGCCGGGTCGTCGAGGCCGTGCCCGACGCCCACCTCCACGGACATCCGAGCCGCCGCCTCCCCGGCAACGCCCACCTCGGCTTCCCTGGCTGCGAGGGCGACTCGCTGCTGATGCTGCTCGACGCCCGCGGCATCGAGTGCTCGACGGGCTCGGCCTGCTCGGCCGGCGTGCCCCAACCCTCCCACGTGCTGCTCGCGATGGGCTGTGACGAGGAGGCGGCCCGCCACTCCCTGCGCTTCACCCTCGGCCACACCAGCGCCGAGGCCGACGTCGACGCGGTGGTCGAGGCGATCGGCCCGGTCGTCGAGCGAGCCCGGGCCGCGCGCCGGTGACCCCCGTGATGATGGCGACGTCGACGGTGGCGCAGCGATGAGGGTCGTCGCCGCGATGTCCGGCGGGGTCGACTCCGCGGTCGCCGCCGCCCGCGCCGTCGACGCTGGCCACGAGGTCACCGGCGTCCACCTCGCGCTGTCGCGCAACCCCGCGTCGTACCGCTCCGGGGCCCGCGGCTGCTGCACGATCGAGGACAGCAACGACGCACGCCGCGCGGCGGACGTCATCGGGATCCCGTTCTACGTCTGGGACATGAGCGACCGGTTCCACGAGGACGTCGTCGAGGACTTCATGGACGAGTACGCCGCAGGGCGGACGCCGAACCCGTGCCTGCGGTGCAACGAGAAGATCAAGTTCGCCGCCGTCCTCGACCGCGCGCTCGCGCTGGGCTTCGACGCGGTCGCGACCGGCCACTACGCCCGGCTGCGCACCGGCGCCGACGGGCTGGTCGAGCTGCACCGCGCCACCGACGCCGGCAAGGACCAGTCCTACGTGCTCGGGGTCCTCGACCAGGAGCAGCTGCGGCACTCGCTCTTCCCACTGGGGGACACGCCGAAGACCGAGGTCCGTGCCGAGGCGGCCGCCCGGGGCCTGCTGGTCGCCGACAAGCCGGACAGCCACGACATCTGCTTCGTCGCCGACGGCGACAACGCCGGCTGGCTGCGCGAGAGACTCGGCGACCGCGCGCCCAACCACGGCGGCGACATCGTCGACGACGCCACCGGCGAGGTGCTGGGCCGGCACCAGGGCACCTACGGCTACACGATCGGCCAGCGCAAGGGCCTGCGGATCGGCCGCCCGGCCGCCGACGGCAGGCCCCGGTTCGTCCTCGACATCGAGCCGGTCACCGCCACGGTGCGGGTGGGCCCGCGCGAGCGGCTGGCGGTGCGCCACCTGCGGGGCATCCGTCCGCGCTGGTGCGGCACGGTCCCCACCGAGCTCGACGGCCCCGGCGTCACCGTGCAGCTGCGGGCCCACGGCGAGGAGCACCGCGCCCGCGTGAGCGTCCACGGACCTCGCGAGGAGCGGAGCGTGGAGGTCGAGCTGCACGACCCGGCGTACGGCATCGCGCCGGGGCAGGCCGTCGTCGTCTACGACGGCACCCGCGTCGTCGGCTCGGCCACCATCGCCTCGACCGACCGGGTGCCGGCATGACGCTGGCGACCGGCGTCGGCTCGCACCCCGGCGAGGACCAGGCGGCGTACGACGAGGCGCTGCGGGTGGTCCTCGGCGAGCTGGGGGAGCGTGGCGAGGGCAGCGGGCTGCCGTACCTGCCCGAGGTCCCCGGCCGCGGCGCGACCGCGTCGATGACCGGTCGCGCGCTGGCCGTGGTCGACGGGCTCGACGCGGACCTGCAGCCGGCCGGGTGGCGGCTCACCGGCTCCTCGGGTGCCCCGGGGATGGACCACCGCCGGGCGCGCAGCCTGCTCGGCCAGGACCTCGACGCGCTCGAGGAGCAGGCGCAGGGCTACCGCGGTCCGTTCAAGGTGCAGCTTGCGGGTCCGTGGACGCTCGCCGCGACCGTGGAGCGACCCCGTGGCGACCGGATCCTCGCCGACCACGGCGCCCGCCGGGAGCTGGCCCAGGCACTGGCCGAGGGGGTGCGCGCCCACGTCGCCGACCTCCGCCGCCGCCTGCCCGAGGTCGAGCGCCTGGTGGTGCAGGTCGACGAGCCGGTCCTGCCCGCCGTGCTGTCCGGGGCCGTGCCGACCGCCTCCGGCTTCCACCGGCACCGCAGCGTCGACCGGCCCGAGGTCTCGCAGGCCCTGGAGTGGGTCCTCGCGGCGGTGGCCGAGTCGGGCGCCGAGCCGTGGGTGCACGGGTGCGCGGCGGGGACGCCGTGGGCGCTGGTCCGTGGTGCCGGCGCCGTCGGGCTCTCGGTCGACCTCGGCACGGTCGACGCGGCCGACCACGACGCACTGGCGGAGGCGCTCGAGGCCGGCGACGCGGTCGCCCTCGGTGTGCTGCCCGGCGCCGGGTCGGCCGTCACGCCCGCCGGTCCGGTCGCCGAGCGGGTGCTGCGCTGGCTGGAGATGCTGGGCCTGGACCCAGGGACGGCGCCAGGCCTGGTCGTGGCGCCGGCCTGCGGGTTCGCCGGGGTCACCCCGGCCTTCGCACGGGACGCCCTGCTGGCGCTGCGCGGCGCCGCGGAGCGGCTCCGGGTCTGAGCCGTGGGGCTCAGCCGAGCCCGCGGGTGAGCGCCGCGACCCCCGCCACGGCGGCGAGGCTCACCAGCAGCACGACGACCGTGGGTCCGCCGCCTCCGGGCAGCCGGCGCCGGCCGGTGCGCGGGTCGACCACCGGCCGGTGGTGCCACTGCGCCGTCACCGCCGCGGTCGCGGCGAGCAGCAATGCGAGCGGCGCCGCCACGACGAGCGGTACGCCGTGGATGTCGCGCTCCTGCACGACGAGCGCGAAGACCACCATCGCGGAGAGGTAGCCGGCGGCGCCGCCGAGCAGGATGGCCAGCCAGGTCCACGCCCGCGGTGCGGTCCGGGCGCCGGCGACGGCTGCGGCGTACTCCTGTGGGGTGCCGAAGGCCTCCCACGGGTCCTCGCCGGTCTCGGCGACGTGGCTCTCGACCTCGGCGACGACCTCGGCGATCCGGTCGCTGGGCACCTCGCGGCCGCGCAGGGCCAGGAGCAGCTGGTGGGCGTAGCGGTCGACGTGGTGGTCTGTGCTCATCATCGGGCGCTTCCTTCCGGGGTCGCTGGGGGGTCGGCTGGTCTGCCGGTCGGCGGACCGACACCCAGCAGGGCGCCGGCCAGGGTCGTGAACTCGCCCCACGCGAGCGCACGCTGCGCGAGGTGCTCGCGGCCCTGCTGGGTGACGACGAAGGTCTTCCGCCCGGGGCCGCCCTCGCCGGCGCCCCAGGCGGAGGTGACGAGCCCGTCGGCCTCCAGCCGGCCGAGGACCGGGTAGAGGGTCCCGCCCTTCACCCGGCCCAGGCCCGCGTCGGCGAGCTCGCGCCCCACGGCGTACCCGTGGGTGCCGTGCTCGTGGCCGGCGACGACCGCGAGCACGCAGAGCGGCAGCACGCTGCGCAGCCACTCGCTGGGCCAGCCAGGAGGGTGCTCAGCGTGCCCGCGGGATCGGTCGGCCATGACTAGACCGTACCCCCGACTAGTCAGTGACACAACCTAGTCAGGGGCACGGGTGAGCGGACCGTGGGTCAGCCGACGTGGACCCCGCCCTCGGGTCCGTCCGTGGCCAGCTCGGTGTGCTTGACGTCCAGCAGCGTCCAGATCAGCAGGGAGGCGACGAGGATCAGCACCGAGCCCGCGAGGAACGCGGCCGAGGCGCCCTCGGTGAACGAGCCGCGGAAGAGGAGTGTGCCGAGCTCCTCCGGAGGCACGCGACCGGCCGCGGACCGGGCCAGCTCGGGGGCGAGGTCGTCGGCGGTCCGGTTGGCGAAGTGGAGCGAGACGGTGCTCAGGACCGCCAGGCCGAGGGCGCCGCCGACCTGCTGCATCGTGTTGAGGACGCCGGAGCCGATGCCGGAGTCCTCGGCCCGCAGGTGGTGGACGGCGGTGAGGGTCATCGGCACGAAGGTCAGTCCCATGCCGACCGACATCAGCAGGATGAACGGGAAGATCGAGGCCCAGTAGTTGAGGTCGGAGCCGACGAAGCCGCCGGAGCGGAAGCTGGCGAGGAGGTTGGCGGCGGAGTCGTCGACGTCGAGGCGGGAGAAGCCGAAGAGCGCCACGGCGGCCATCAGGGTGCCGGTGCCGGCGATGAAACGGGCGTCGATCCGGTTGACGAGGTTGGACGACAGGCCGGCGCCGAAGACGATGCCGAGCGAGAACGGCAGGAACGCGAAACCGGTCCGCAGGGGGCTGTAGCCGACGACCTGCTGGATGAAGAGGCTCAGGAAGTAGAACATCGCGAACATCGCCGCCGGCACCAGCATCATCACCAGGAAGCTGACCGCCCTGGTGCGGTTGCGGAAGATCCGGATCGGGAGCAGCGGGTGCGCCACGCGGGACTCGATGACCGCGAACGCCGCGAGCAGCGCCACGCCGGCGGCGAGCGAGGCGATCGTCGTGGGATCGCTCCAGCCGTGGGCCTGCTCGCCCGCCCGGGTGAAGCCGAAGACGAGGCCGAGCAGGCCGAGGGTGCCGGTGAGGGCGCCGGGCACGTCGAGCTCGCCGATGTGCGCCTCGGACTCCGCGAGGACGCGGGGGGCGAGCGCCGCGGCGACGAGGCCGATCGGGACGTTGATGAGGAACGTCAGCCGCCAGCCGCTCATCTCGATCCCGAACGCGCTGTCCAGCCCGGTGAGCCAGCCGCCGAGGATCAGCCCGACCGCCGCGCCGGCGCCCGACATCGCGGCGTACACCGCGAACGCCCGGTTGCGCTGGGGGCCGGCCGGGAAGGTCGTCGTGATCAGGGCGAGCGCCGCCGGCGAGGCGAGCGCGGCGCCGAGGCCCTGGAGTCCTCGGGAGGCGAGCAGCAGCGGCTCGTTGGTGGCGAGGCCGCCGAGGAGCGAGGCGACGGCGAAGACGGCGAGCCCCACCATGAAGATGCGGCGGCGACCGTAGAGGTCGCCGAGCCGGCCGCCGAGCAGCAGCAGTCCGCCGAAGGCGAGCGCGTAGCCGGTGACGATCCAGGTGAGGTTCGCCTCGCCGATGCCGAGGTCGTCGCCGATGTAGGGGAGCGCGATGTTCGCGATGGTCGCGTCGAGCACGACCATGAGCTGGGCGACCGAGATGAGCACGAGCGCCCAGCCCAGGTGGGGGCTGCGTGGCGCCGCGGTCTCGGCGACCGTGGTGGTGGGGTCGGACATGGGTGGTCTTCCTTCTCTCAGCAGCCGCTGGTGGCGGCGGGCAGGACGATCTGGTCGATGACGCGGGTGACGAGCTCCGGGGTCGGGGGCTCGCCGAGGACGAAGACGCGGTGGAGGACGATGCCCGGCAGGGCGGCGCCGAAGAGGTCGAGGTCGGCGTCCGGGCGGATCTCGCCGCGTTCGCGGGCCCGCTCCCAGACCTGGTGCGCCAGGGCCACCTTGGGGGCCAGCACCCGCTCGCGGAACGCGGCCGCGAAGTCCTCGTCGCGCGCCACGGCCGTCAGGACGCTGGCGAACAGGGCCACCTGTGTCGGCTCGATCAGGCCGGCCTCGTGGCCTGCGCCGCAGAACAGGACGCGCAGGTCCTCGCGGAGGCTCCCGGTGTCCGGGAGCTCCGTCGGAGCCTTGGTGGAGTGGACGGCGTCCACGACCAGGCCGGCCTTCGAGGTCCACCGGCGGTACAGCGTGGCCTTGGAGGCCTTCGCCCGCGCCGCCACGGCGTCCATGGTCAGCCGGTCGTAGCCGACGTCGCCGAGCACCTCGAGGGTCGCGTCGAGGACCTCCCGTTCCCGCTCGCCCTCGACGCGGGGGCGGGCGGCGTGCTCGGGCTCGGTCATGCGGCCTTCCCTTCACCTGGCGTTCACCTGGATGAAACGGAACCGTTTCGTTCCATCGACCGTCCAACCCGGCGGCCGGGCCGGGTATTCCACCGGTCTGGACCGGGCGGCTCGCAGGGCTCCCCGGGGGACGTCCGCGGCGGCGGGCAAGATGTGCCCATGACCGATCCGACCCCGGCCACCGAGGACGCACGCGAGGAGCACCGGCGGCTGGCCGAGGAGGTCGACGAGGCGCGCTGGCGCTACTACGTGCTCGACGACCCCGCGCTCTCCGACGCCGACTTCGACCAGCGGATGCGCCGCCTCGAGGAGCTCGAGGAGCAGTTCCCCGAGCTGCGCACGCCGGACTCGCCGACCCAGAAGGTCGGCGGTGCGGTGTCGACCGAGTTCACCGCGGTCGACCACCTCCAGCGGATGGAGAGCCTCGACAACGCCTTCTCCGTCGAGGAGCTGGAGGCGTGGTATGCCCGGCTCGCCCGCGACGGTGCCGAGACCGCGGCCCTCCTGTGCGAGCTCAAGGTGGACGGCCTGGCGATCAACCTGCTCTACGAGGACGGTCGGCTGGTCCGGGCCCTCACCCGCGGCGACGGGCGCACCGGCGAGGACGTGACGCCGAACGTCCGCACCATCGACGGCGTGCCCCATCGGCTCACCGGCTCCGACGAGCACCCGGTGCCACGGCTGGTCGAGGTCCGCGGGGAGGTCTTCCTCCCCGTGGCGGCCTTCGAGCGGCTCAACGAGGCGATGGGCGAGGCCGGCAAGCCGCTGTTCGCCAACCCGCGCAACGCCGCGGCGGGCTCACTGCGCCAGAAGGACCCACGCGTCACCGCGAGCCGGGCGCTGGGCATGGTCTGCCACGGGCTGGGCAAGCGGGAGGGCTTCGAGCCGCGCGCGCAGTCCCAGGCGTACGACGCGCTGCGGGCGTGGGGCCTCCCGACCTCCGACCGGGTGCGCGTGGTCGAGTCGCTCGCCGAGGCGCAGGAGTACATCGAGCACTACGGCGAGCACCGCCACGACGTCGACCACGAGATCGACGGCGTGGTGCTCAAGGTCGACGACGTGGCGCTCCAGCGCCGGCTCGGGTCGACCAGCCGCGCCCCCCGGTGGGCGATCGCCTTCAAGTACCCGCCCGAGGAGGTCAACGCCCGGCTGCTGGCGATCGAGGTGCAGGTCGGTCGCACCGGCCGGGTCTCGCCGTTCGGCCGGATGGAGCCCACGCGGGTGGCCGGCTCCACCGTCGAGAAGGCCACGCTGCACAACGCCCACGAGGTGCGCCGCAAGGACGTGCGGCCAGGGGACACCGTGATCCTCCGCAAGGCCGGCGACGTGATCCCCGAGATCGTCGGCCCGGTGCTCGCCCTCCGACCCGAGGGGCTGGCGGAGTGGGAGATGCCGACCGACTGCCCGGCCTGCGGCACGCCGCTGTACCAGCAGAAGGAGGGCGACCGGGACCTGCGCTGCCCGAACCACCAGCGCTGCCCGGCGCAGGCGCGTGAGCGGGTCTACCACGTCGCCGGCCGGGGGGCCTTCGACATCGAGGGTCTCGGCTACGAGGCGGCGACCGCCCTCCTGGACGCCGGGGTCATCGCCAACGAGGGCGACGTCTTCGACCTCGACGAGGAGAAGCTGGTCCGGGTGCCGCTGTTCACCCGCGCCCCGAAGAAGGAGGCCCTTCGAGACGGCGCTGGCGCGCCTCCTCGAGAACCGGGGACCAGGGAGCTCAACGCCAACGGCCGGCGGCTGCTCGACCACCTCGCCGAGCGCAAGGACGTGCCGCTGTGGCGGGTCCTCGTCGCGCTCTCCATCCGCCACGTCGGCCCGACGGCCGCCCGGGCGCTGGCACAGGAGTTCGGCTCGGTCGAGCGGATCCGGTCCGCGACCGAGGCCGAGCTCGCGGCGGCCGAGGGTGTCGGCCCGACCATCGCTGCGGCCGTCATCGAGTGGTTCACGGTCGACTGGCACGTGGAGATCGTCGAGAAGTGGGCCGCCGCGGGCGTCACGATGGCCGACGAGCGCGACGAGTCGACGCCGCGGACGCTGGAGGGACTGACCGTCGTCGTGACCGGCTCGCTGGAGGGCTACAGCCGCGACGAGGCCAAGGAGGCGATCCTCTCCCGCGGCGGCAAGGCCTCGGGCTCGGTGTCGAAGAAGACCGACTACGTGGTGGTGGGGGAGAACGCCGGCTCCAAGGCCGACAAGGCCGAGCAGCTGGGTCTGCCGATCCTCGACGAGAACGGCTTCCGTGCCCTGCTCGACGGTGGGCCCGAGGCGGTCAGCGGCTGAAGCTGTAGGAGTCCCCGGTGAACCGGGGACTCCTGCAGCAGCGGTCCAGCGCGCCCGGGGTCGCTCAGGACGCGAGCTTCCCCGCGACGGTGAGCGCGCGGGCGACCAAGTGGTCCAGGGCCGCGTAGTCGTCGTCGTTCAGCTCGGTGGACTGGCCGGTGACCTTGCCGACGCCGTACGGGTTGCCGTCGTTGAACTTCAGCTGGTCGGTGTAGCCCGGCGGGACGATGATGCCGCCGAAGTGGCAGAACGTCGTGTGCATCGCGAGCAGGGTCGACTCCTGGCCACCGTGCTTGGTCTGGGAGGAGGTGAAGGCGGTGTAGACCTTGTCGGCCAGCTTGCCCTGCCCCCAGAGCGGGCCGAGGGTGTCGATGAAGGCCTGCAGCTGGCTGGTGACGTGCCCGTAGCGGGTGGGGGAGCCGAAGACGACGGCGTCGGCCCAGTCGAGGTCCTCGGGCGTGGCCACCGGCTGGTCCTCGACCTCGCGACGGTGGGCCGCCCAGGCCTCCTGGCCCTCGACGACCTCCGACGGCGCGGTCTCCGCGACGTGGCGGAGGCGCACGTCGGCGCCCTGCTTCTCCGCCGCCTCCGCGACGCGCTGGGCCATCCGGTGGGTGGTGCCGTAGCTGGAGTAGTAGATGATCGCCAGGTTGGTCATCGGGTGGGTCTCCGTCCGAGAAAGGGTGCGGGGCGAGCTGGGACTCGGTCCACGCGTCGGTTGACGTTTCAATCGATCCGGTGCCCCACCGGCGCGCCGGCAAACGGGAGCGGCTCCTAGGATTGAGCCCATGCCTGAGATAACGCGTGACGAGGTCGCGCACCTGGCGAACCTCGCCCGGATCGACCTGGACGACGCCGAGCTCGACCACCTTGCCCCGCAGCTGTCGGTGATCCTGGAGTCGGTCGCCTCGATCAGCGGCGTCGCCGGCGAGGACGTCCCTCCGACGTCGCACCCGCTGCCGCTGACCAACGTCTTCCGCGACGACGTGGTCACGCCCTCGTTGAAGCCGGAGGAGGCGCTCGCGATGGCGCCCGAGGTGGAGCAGCAGCGCTTCGCCGTGCCGCGGATCCTGGGGGACGAGCAGTGACCGCCGCTACCCCTGAGACCCGGACCGCCGCCCAGCTCGCCGACGCGCTGGCCGCCGGCGAGACCACCTCGGTCGAGCTGACCCAGGCGCACCTGGACCGCATCGCGGCGGTGGACGGCGCGGTGCACGCGTTCCTTCACGTCGACGCGGAGACGGCCCTGGCCCAGGCCGCGGAGTCCGACGCCCGCCGCGCCGCGGGCACGCCGGCCTCGCGGCTCGACGGCGTCCCGATCGCCGTGAAGGACGTGCTGACCACGACCGGCATGCCCACGACCTGTGGGTCGAAGATCCTCGAGGGCTGGGTGCCGCCGTACGACGCCACGGTGGTCCGGCGCCTCAAGGAGGCCGGCCTGCCGATCCTCGGCAAGACCAACATGGACGAGTTCGCCATGGGCTCCTCCACGGAGCACTCGGCGTACGGCCCCACCCGCAACCCGTGGGACCTCGACCGGATCCCCGGAGGCTCCGGCGGCGGGTCGGCTGCCGCGGTGGCCGCGTTCGAGGCGCCGCTGGCCCTCGGCACCGACACCGGCGGATCCATCCGCCAGCCGGGGGCAGTCACCGGCACGGTCGGCGTGAAGCCGACGTACGGCGGCATCTCGCGCTACGGCCTGGTCGCCATGGCCAACTCCCTGGACCAGGTCGGCCCGGTCACCCGGACGGTGCTCGACTCCGCGCTGCTGCACGAGCTGATCGGCGGCCACGACCCGCTCGACTCCACGAGCATCGACCAGCCGCTCCCGGCCCTGGTCGCCGCGGCGCAGCAGGGCGCGGCCGGCGACCTGACCGGCGTCCGCGTCGGGGTCATCAAGGAGCTGCAGGGCGAGGGCTACCAGGCCGGCGTCCAGGCGCGCTTCCAGGAGTCGGTCGACCTGCTGGTCAAGGCCGGCGCCGAGGTCGTCGAGGTCTCCTGCCCGAGCTTCGTGCACGCGCTGGCGACCTACTACCTCGTCATGCCGTGCGAGGCCTCCAGCAACCTCGCCAAGTTCGACGCCATGCGCTACGGCCTGCGGGTGCGACCCGAGGGCGTGGAGAACCCGAGCGCCGAGGAGGTCATGCGGGCGACCCGCGACGCCGGCTTCGGCGACGAGGTCAAGCGCCGGATCATCCTCGGCACGTACGCACTCTCCAGCGGCTACTACGACGCCTACTACGGCCAGGCGCAGAAGGTGCGCACGCTGATCGGCCGGGACTTCGATGCAGCCTTCGAGCGGGCCGACGTGCTGGTCTCGCCCACGGCGCCGACCACGGCGTTCCGCCTGGGGGAGAAGCTCGACGACCCGCTGGCGATGTACCTCAACGACCTCGCCACCATCCCGGCCAACCTCGCCGGCATCCCCGGCATGTCGCTGCCGAGCGGTCTGGCCGACGAGGACGGCCTGCCGGCCGGGTTCCAGATCCTGGCCCCCGCCCTGGCCGACGACCGTCTCTACCGGGTCGGCGCCGCCCTCGAGGCCGCGCTGATCGAGCAGTGGGGCGGCCCGCTGGTCCCTCCCGAGCCCGTCGAAGGGCTAGCCCAGGCACCCGGTCTCGACAAGCTCGACCAGCGAGAGGACTCCCGATGACCACCACGAGCGCGCGCGAGGCGCTGATGCCCTGGGACGACGTGCTGGCGTCGTACGACCCGGCGCTGGGCCTGGAGGTCCACGTCGAGCTCAGCACCGCCTCGAAGATGTTCTGCGGGTGCCCCACGGAGTTCGGTGCCGAGCCGAACACCCAGGTCTGCCCGACCTGCCTGGGCCTCCCCGGGGCGATGCCGGTGGTCAACGGCAAGGCCGTCGAGGCGGCGATCCGGATCGGACTGGCCCTCAACTGCGAGATCGCGGAGTGGTGCCGGTTCGCGCGGAAGAACTACTTCTACCCGGACATGCCGAAGAACTTCCAGACCTCGCAGTACGACGAGCCGATCGCCTTCGAGGGCTTCATGGACGTCACCGTCCCGACCGAGGACGGCGAGGGCGAGACGTTCCGCGTGGAGATCGAGCGGGCCCACATGGAGGAGGACACCGGCAAGTCGCTCCACGTCGGCACCTCCGGCCGGATCCACGGGGCCGACTACTCGCTGGTCGACTACAACCGGGCCGGCATCCCCCTCATCGAGATCGTCACGAAGCCGATCGTCGGAGCAGGGGAGCGGGCCCCGGAGATCGCCCGGGCGTACGTCGCGCAGCTGCGCGAGCTGATCATCGCCCTCGGCGTCTCCGACGCGCGGATGGACCAGGGGTCGATTCGCGCCGACGTCAACCTCTCGCTGTCACCGAAGGGCTCCGGCACGCTCGGCACCCGCACCGAGACCAAGAACGTGAACTCGCTGCGCTCGGTCGAGCGGGCCGTCCGCCACGAGATGCAGCGCCACGGGGCGATCCTCGCCGGAGGCGGCTCCATCCTGCAGGAGACCCGGCACTGGCACGAGGACACCGGCGTCACCACGAGCGGCCGGGAGAAGTCCGACGCCGAGGACTACCGCTACTTCCCCGAGCCCGACCTCGTCCCCGTCGCGCCGTCGCGGCAGTGGGTCGAGGAGCTGCGCGGGACGCTGCCGGAGAACCCGACGCAGAAGCGGGCGCGGCTGCAGGCCGAGTGGGGCTTCTCCGACCTGGAGATGCGCGACACCGTCGGCGCCGGGGCGCTGGGGCTGGTCGAGGAGACCATCGCCGCGGGCGCCTCGCCGCAGGCCGCTCGCAAGTGGTGGCTCTCCGAGCTGGCCCGCCGCGCCAACGAGGCCGGCACCGAGCTCAGCGCCCTCGGCGTCTCGCCCGTCGACGTGGCCCGGGTGCAGGTGCTCGTCGACTCCGGTGCGATCAACGACAAGCTCGCCCGCCAGGTCTTCGACGGGCTGCTGGCCGGCGAGGGGACGCCCGACGAGGTCGTGGAGAAGCGTGGCCTCGCGATCGTCTCCGACGAGGGCGCGCTCTCGACCGCCGTCGACAACGCGATCGCCGCGAACCCCGACGTCGCCGACAAGATCCGGGACGGCAAGGTCGCGGCCGCCGGTGCGCTCATCGGCGCGGTGATGAAGGAGATGCGCGGCCAGGCCGACGCCGCGCGCGTCCGGGAGCTGGTGCTCGAGAAGCTCAGCTGACCGGCCACCGGCCATGTAACGCGACGTTTGCCGCTGTTCCTGCCCGCTGCAACGTGCGGATGGTGCGGCGAACGTCGCGTTACATGCGGCGCGCGCGCTCGGCGTGTGACGCGTGTGGCGGGAGTGACGGCGCTTAGCCTTGGCGCGACGGCCGCGACGCGGCCGCCTCTGATCGTTGCTGCCTCCAGGAGTGCCGTGCTGCCCGCCGTCCGCCGCGCCACGGCCGTGCTCGTCACGAGCACGGTCCTCGCCGTCCTCGTCCCCCTGCTGGCCGCCGCGCCGGCGACCTCGGCGCCGGCCCGGGTGACCGCGAGCAGCGCGGCGCACGCCGCGACCGACGTAGCCGCGAGCGCCCCGTCGGCGCGGCGGGACAGCCGCGCGGGGTGGCGGCCACGTGCGGGCGTGACGTTCAACAACCCGCTCGGCGACCGGGACCAGCGCCGCCGGATCATCCGTCAGATCATCCTGGCGGTCGACCACACGCCCCGCCGCGGCGAGATCCGGATCGCCAGCTGGAACGTCCGCAACAACGGTCTGGTCGCCGCTCTCATCGGCGCCCACCGCCGCGGCGCCTCGGTGCGGGTGATCATGTCCCGCGGCAACATGGGCACCCGTGAGGACCCCAATCCCGGAGTGCAGCGGCTGGCCCGGGAGCTGGCACGCCACGGCAACCGGTCCCGGCCGCCGGGCCGGCGCAGCCACCTGAAGTCCTGCATCAGCTCCTGCCGCGGCACCACGGGCATCTCGCACGCGAAGTTCTTCCTCTTCCGCGCCACCGGACGGGCGCGGTGGGTGGTCATGAACGGCTCCTTCAATGCCACCGACCTCGCCTCGAGCAATCAGTGGAACGACCTCTACACCGTCCGTGGCAAGCGGCCGGTGTACGCCGCGTTCCGGCGGACGTTCGCGCAGATGTGGCGGGACCGGCCCGTGCGCAAGGCGTTCACCCAGCACCGGACCGGGCCGGTCACCGCGATGTTCTACCCCTACGCAGGGCCGCGGGCCGGCCGGGTCGATCCGGCGCTGCGCGAGCTCCGCGCCGTGCGCTGCCGGGGCGCCCGCAACACCGCCAGCGGCCGCACCAAGGTCCGGATCGCCATGACCAGCTGGTTCGGCGACCGGGGCACCGACCTGGCCTGGCGGGTGCGCCAGATGCAGAACGGCGGCTGCAACGTCAAGATCGTCTACGCCGTCATGGGCAACGAGGTGCTGCGCATCCTGCGGCGCGAGGGCCGTCGGCCGGTGCGGATCCGGCAGATCACCCAGGACTTCGACGCGGACGGCGTCTACGACCGGTACCTGCACATGAAGGTGCTCACCATCCAGGGGCGCTACCACGGCGAGCGCTCGGCGTACGTCACCCTCAACGGGTCGGCGAACTGGTCACCGGCGGTGCTCAACAGCGACGAGGCCGTCCTCCGGATCCGCCGCAAGCCGGTGCTGCGCGACTACAACCGCTGGATCGACGTGCTGTACCGCAATCCGCCGGAGCCGACGTTCCTGCGGCTGGTCACGGGGCGCCGGACGGTCTCGAGCGTGCACCCGCGGGACGCGGTCGAGGCGCACTGACCCGACTCGTCGCGGCGAGTGCGGCGCGCCGTTTCGGGGGATGTCTGGACCGGTTGTTACCGTCCTCGCCGACGTCCGACGACCGACCGAACCCCGCGGAGTGCCTGGCCGATGACCGATCGACTGTCTGTCCGTCCCGCCCGGGCGGTGGTGACACCGGGCGCCCTGCTCGTGGCGTTGGCGACCACGCTCGCGCTGCTCGTCGGTCCGCTGGCGGTCCCCGCGGAGGCGGCGCGCTACACGCCGCCGGCCGGGGTGCGCACGAACAACCCGCTCGGTGACCGCGAGGCGCGCCGGCAGGTCATCGGACACCTGATCCGGTCGATCAACGCCGTGCCGCGCAAGGGGCAGATCAAGATCGCGAGCTGGAACATCCGCAGCGACGACGTCGTCGACGCACTCATCCGCGCCCACCAGAAGCGACGGGTGGGCGTGAAGGTGGTCATCGACCGTCTCAACGCCAACCCGGAGAACCCCAACCACGGCATCGACCGGCTGCAGCGGGCGCTGAAGCAGGGCAACGACAACCGCCGCGCCGGCCTGCGCAGCGGGCTGCGCAAGTGCGTCAGCGCCTGCCGCGGCCGCGGCGGGATCGCCCACTCGAAGTTCTTCCTCTTCAGCAAGGCGGGCAAGGCCCGCTGGGTGGTGATGAACGGCTCGGCGAACGCCACCGACCTGGCGGCGTACGGGCAGTGGAACGACGTGTACACCATCCGGGGCAAGAAGGCCGTCTACCGCGAGATGAAGACCGTCTTCGCCCAGATGTACCGCGACCGCAACGTCGACCAGCCCTATCGGGCGCGCCGCTTCGGCGACACCACGGTGATGACCTACCCCTGGCGGGGGTCGGGCACGAAGGGCGACCCCGTCCGACGGGAGCTCGGCAAGGTCTCCTGCACCGGGGCGCGGAACAACAAGGGCGGCCGCACGAAGATCCGCATCGCGATGACCTCGTGGCACGGGGAGCGGGGCAAGAAGATCGCCTGGGCGGTCCGGCGCAAGCAGAACCGGGGTTGCGACGTCCGGATCGTGTACGCCGTCGCCGGCAACGAGGTGCTGCGGATCCTGCGGCGCGAGGGTGCCCGGCCGGTGCCGATGCGCCAGATCACCCAGGACCCGAACGGGGACGGTGTCTACGACCGGTACCTCCACATGAAGGTGATGACGGTCAAGGGCCACTACGGGCGCGACCGCAGCGCGTGGGTGACGATCAACGGGTCGGCCAACTGGTCGCCGGCCGCGCTGGCCAGCGACGAGGTCGTGATGCGGATCAAGCGCAAGGGCGTGCTGCAGCGCTACAACCGCTGGATCGACTGGCTCTACCGCAACCCGCCGCCGCGGACGGGTAGCCGCACGGTCGCCGGCCGCACGAGCACCAGCGCCCCGGCGCCGGTCGTGCTCCCCGAGCACCTGCCGCTCGGCAGCCGCGTGGACGGGGTCGACCCCTACGCCCTCATCCCGCGGGGCTGACGTCCTCGCAGCCGACGTCCTGCAGGGCTGCGGCGTCAGGGCCGGACGAGCAGGATCTGGTCGTCGTCCGGCCGGGGGTCGCCGCGGCCGTCGCGGTTGCTCGTGGTCACCCACAGCATCCCGTCGGGCGCCACCGCCACGGTCCGCATCCGGCCGTGGTCGCCGACGAAGAACGACCTCGCCTTCCCGGCGCCGTCACCGGTGACCGGCACTCGCCACAGCCGCTCGCCGCGGAGCGCGGCGAGGTAGAGATGGTCACCGGTGAAGGCCAGGCCCGAGGGCGAGGCCTCGTCGGTGCTCCACTGCACCTGCGGGTCGACGAAGTCGCCGCCCGCGCCCCCCTCCGGCCGGCCCTCGACCGCGGGCCACCCGTAGTTGGCCCCCGCCTCGATCAGGTTGAGCTCGTCCCAGGTGCTGTCGCCGAACTCCGAGGCCCACAGCCGTCCGCGGTCGTCGAAGGCGAGCCCCTGGACGTTGCGGTGGCCCCACGACCACACCGGTGAGTCGAACGGGTTGCCCGGCGCGGGCTCGCCGTCGGGCGTGATCCGCAGGATCTTGCCGCCGAGGTCGTCGCGGTCCTGGGCGCGCGGCGGCTCACCGGCCTCTCCGGTGGAGACGTAGAGGTAGCCGTCCGGACCGAAGAGCAGCCGACCGCCGTCGTGGATGGCGCCGCGTGGGATGCCGGTGAGGACCGGCTCCACCGGCCCGAGCCGGTCGCCCTCCAGGTCCGCACGGACGACGCGGTTGTCCTCGGCCGTCGAGACGTAGAGGTAGAGGAGCCGGTCGGACGCGAAGTCGGGGGAGGGGGTGACGCCGAGCAGGCCGGCTTCGACGCCGGGCTCGGCGATCGCGACCGTCCCGAGCTCCGTGACGTCCCCTTCGGGGCTGACCCGCACCACCCGGGTGCTGTCCCGCTCGGTGACGATCGCGTCGCCGTCGGGCAGGAAGGCCAGCCCCCACGGCACCTCCAGGCCGGTGGCGACCGTGCCGACGACCTTCGGCCGGGCGGAGGTCTCGAGGGTGGTCTGCGCGTCACCGGTCGCGGAGGGGGACGCGCTCCCGGTCGGGTCGGAGGGCGAGCTCGTCGGCCCGTCCGTCGGCTGGGCCGAGCCGGTCCCCGTCACCTCCAGGTCGACCTCGTTCCCGCCCTGGCCGCAGGCGGCGAGGGCGAGGAGGAGCGGGGCGACGGCGAGCGACGCGAGCCCCTGGCGTACGGCGCGGGCTCGGCGGCGCTGCGGGGCGGGCACGTCAGGCCGTCCGCTCGTCGGCCACGCGGGCGAGCAGGTCGAGCAGAAGCCGGTGCACCTCGGCGGGGTGCTCCATCTGGATGAAGTGCGAGCCGTTCAGCTCGACGTAGGTGCCGTCCTGGACCCGGGCGGCGGCGGTGCGCATGTCGCGGGCGCCGGCCAGGAGGTCCCACTTCCCGGCGACGAAGACGCAGGGCACGGAGATGCCGCGCAGGGAGACCCGCTGGTGCAGCGCGGTCGCCGACGCCATGTGGAAGTACCAGTCGATCGGCGTGGTGAGGAACTCCTTCACCGCGGCCGCGGTCAGCTGCGGGTCGGCGACGGGGAACATCAGGCCGGTGTGGCTGAGCACGGCGACGGCCCGGTCGCCGACGGGGAGCCGCTGGGTCACCGGGGTGAGGACCCTGCCGCCTGCCTTCAGCGCGCGGGCGAGGCCGACCGTGAGGCTGCGGGCCGCGAGGCGCGGCAGGCGGAGGGGGGCGAGCATGGTGGCGTAGGTGTCGCCGGGCACGCCGGCGACCGCGAAGAGCGCCGTCACCCGCTCGGGGTGGTCGTAGGCCAGCTGGAACATCGTGTTGACGCCCATCGACCAGCCGACCAGCACGGCCCGGTCGACGGCGAAGTGGTCCATCACCGACAGCGCGTCCTCGACGAAGGAGTCGATGCCGACGGCGTCGTGGTCCGTGGGCCGGTCCGACCCGCCGACGCCGCGGTGGTTCCAGGACACGACCCGCACCCCGCAGTCGGGGTCCAGCAGCGCCGGCCAGGCGAAGGCGCTGGTGCCGAGGCCGTTGCACAGCACCACGGTGGGGCCGTCGATGCGGCCGTCGGGGTCGTTCGTCCAGGCGCGCAGGCGCGTCCCGTCGTCGGAGAGCACGTCGCGGAAGGCGATCGTCGGTGGCGGCGCGGTGACGGACACGGACCTCGGCATGGGTCAAGCGTGCCAGAGTGCGCCGACCGGCGGGGGGCTCCGCCGCGCGGCCAGCGGCTCAGCCGTGGCGCAGGTGGCCCCGTTCGGCGGCCGCGGACGTCGGGGCCGTCCGCTCCCGGTGCTGGCCGTGGAGCGCCGCGAGGTACGCCTCCACCTCGTCGTGCTCGGCGCGTCGCTGGGTCAGGGCGGTGGCGGCGACCATCGCATTGCGACGCGCCTGCAGCTGTGACTCCACCGGCCACTGGCGCGCCCGGTCCAGGACGAGGTGGAGGAGCTGGCGCGGTGGCATGCCCCGACGCTACGAGCCGTGCACGACCACCGGGTCACGCTCGTGTGTCGGCTCGGTGAACGGGCCCGGCGGAGGCCGGCTCAGTCGGGCACCGGGTCGGCGATCGTGCGGCCCGACCGGGTGGCCCCGACGCTCGCCGCGACGACGAAGGCCATCGCCAGCCACTGCACCGGTGCCAGCAGCTCGCCGAGGACCAGGATCCCGGCCAGCGCGGCTGCGGCCGGCTCGAGGCTCATCAGGATGCCGAAGACCGAGGGCCGGATCGATCGGAGGGCGACGAGCTCGCAGGTGTAGGGGATGACCGAGCTGAGCAGCCCGACGAGCGCCCCGAGGGCGATCAGGCGCGGGTCGACGAGCTGCTCGCCGTACCGGCCCAGCGCCAGCGGGCTGAGCATCAGTGTGGCCACGACGCTGGCGACCGCCAGGCCGTCGAGCCCGCGCCAGCGGCCCCCGGTCTCCGCGCTGAGCAGGATGTACGCCGCCCAGGCGACGCCGGCGAGCACGGCGAAGGCGATCCCGGCCGGGTCCAGGTCGGCCCGCTCGAAGCCCAGGAGCAGCACGCCGCATCCGGCGAGGCCGACCCAGACCAGGTCCCGGGCGCGGCGCGAGCCGAGGACCGCCAGCGCGAGCGGCCCCACGAACTCGATGGTGACCGCGATGCCGAGCGGGATCCGTTGGAAGGACTGGTAGATCGCCCAGTTCATGGTCCCGAGCGATGCGCCGTACCCGAGCACGACGAGCCAGTCGTGCCGCGACTTGCCGCGCAGGACCGGTCGCGCCACCGCCACGAGGACCAGGGCGCTGGTGACCAGGCGCAGCCACACGATGGTGGTCGGCGCCACCTCGTCGAAGAGGCTCTTGGCCACCGCCGCGCCACCCTGCACCGACGCGATACCCGCCAGCACCAGCCAGACCGGGGAGACCCGGAGCGATGAGTTCGGCGTCGGCACCGGGTCACGGTAGGGGAGACGTCGTCGACGGAAGGAGCGGGGCATGGCCCGCAGCACGATCCTGGTGGTGGGCACGCGCAAAGGTCTGTGGCTGGCGCGCTCGGACGAGGCGCGTGCGGAGTGGGAGCTCACCGGCCCGCACTTCGACATGGAGGAGGTCTACTCGTGCGCGGTCGACCTGCGGGGTGGGCGACCGAGGCTGCTGGCCGGTGCGTCGTCGAGCTGGCTCGGCCCGCAGGTCTGGCGCTCCGACGACCTGGGGGTCACCTGGCAGGACACTCCCGGCGGCGCCGTCCGCTTCCCCGAGGACGTCGACGCGAGCGTCGAGCGGGTCTGGCAGCTCGTGCCGGGGTCCGAGGCCGGTGTGGTGTGGGCCGGGACGGAGCCGGGCGCCGTGTTCCGCTCCTCCGACGGCGGGGAGAGCTTCGAGCTGGTGCGGTCGCTCTGGGAGCATCCGCACCGCCCCGAGTGGAGCGAGGGCTTCGGCGGGCAGGCCTTCCACACCGTGCTGCCGCACCCGACCGACCCCAGCTCGGTGACCGTCGCCCTCTCGACCGGCGGCGTCTACCAGACCGGCGACGGCGGGGCGTCGTGGCAGCCGCGCAACGTCGGCATCCGCGCCGACTTCCTGCCCGAGGGGCAGCAGTACCCCGAGTTCGGCCAGTGCGTCCACAAGATCACGCGGCACCCGGCCCGGCCCGAGCGCCTCTACCTCCAGAACCACGGGGGCGTGTACCGCTCCGACGACCATGCGGCGACCTGGACCGACATCGGCGCCGGGCTGCCGGCCGACTTCGGCTTCCCGGTCGTCGTGCACCCGCACGACCCGGACACGGTCTTCGTCTTCCCCAACAGCGGCGGCGCGGGCCGGTACCCGCCGGGGGCGAGGGCCCGGGTGTGGCGCTCGTGCGACGCCGGCGGCACGTGGGAGGAGCTCGGCGCCGGGTTGCCGGACGGCTTCTACGTGACGGTGCTGCGCGACGCGATGTGCGCCGACGACCACGACGCAGCCGGGCTCTACCTCGGTGCGCGCAACGGCACGGTCTGGGGCTCCGCCGACGCCGGCGAGACCTGGCGGTGCCTCGTGGACGGCCTCCCCGACGTCCTCGTGGTCCGGGCGGCGGCGATCTGAGGCGCGGCCACGTCGTACCGCTCGTCACAGCGGCTGAGACCCGCCCGTCGGGGTCGGGCGGCGCAACTAGGCTGGGGCGCATGAGCGAGCAGGACCCCCGGCAGGACCCGGCCCAGACCCAGCCCGACATCAAGCCGCGCTCGCGCGACGTCACCGACGGCCTCGAGCGTGCCGCGGCCCGGGGCATGCTCCGCGCGGTGGGCATGGGGGACGAGGACTTCGCCAAGCCGCAGATCGGCGTCGCCTCGAGCTGGAACGAGATCACGCCGTGCAACCTGCCGCTCGACCGGCTGGCCAAGGCGGTCAAGAACGGCGTGCACGCGGCCGGCGGCTATCCGCTGGAGTTCGCCACCATCTCGGTCTCCGACGGCATCTCAATGGGCCACGAGGGCATGCACTTCTCGCTGGTCTCCCGCGAGGTCATCGCGGACTCCGTCGAGGTCGTCATGAACGCCGAGCGGCTCGACGGCTCGGTGCTCCTCGCCGGCTGCGACAAGTCGCTGCCCGGCATGATGATGGCTGCGGCCCGGCTCGACCTGGCCAGCGTCTTCCTCTACGCCGGCTCGATCATGCCCGGCCAGGTCGACGGTCGCGACGTCACGATCATCGACGCCTTCGAGGCCGTCGGTGCCTGCCTGGCGGGCAAGATCAGCCGCGAGGAGGTCGACCGCATCGAGCGCGCGATCTGCCCGGGCGAGGGCGCGTGCGGCGGGATGTACACCGCCAACACGATGGCGTCGGTCGCCGAGGCCATCGGCATGTCGCTCCCGGGCTCGGCGGCGCCGCCGGCGGTGGACCGCCGTCGCGACGGCTTCGCCCACCGCTCCGGCGAGGCGGTCGTCAACATGCTGCGCCAGGGCATCACCGCTCGCCAGATCATGACCAAGGAGGCGTTCGAGAACGCCATCACCGTGGTCATGGCCCTCGGCGGCTCCACGAACGCCGTGCTGCACCTGCTGGCGATGGCGCGCGAGGCCGAGGTCGACCTGACCATCGACGACTTCAACCGGGTGGGCGACAAGGTGCCGCACCTGGGCGACCTCAAGCCGTTCGGCCGCTACGTGATGAACGACGTCGACAAGATCGGCGGCATCCCGGTGGTCATGAAGGCACTGCTGGACGCGGGCCTCATGCACGGCGACTGCCTGACCGTCACGGGCAGGACGCTCGCGGAGAACCTCGAGCGGCTCGCACCGCCGGCCCTCGACGACGACGTCATCCGCAGGCTCGACCGCCCGATCCACAAGTCGGGCGGCCTCACGATCCTCAAGGGCTCGCTGGCTCCCGAGGGTGCCGTCGTGAAGTCGGCCGGGTTCGACGAGTCCGTGTTCAGCGGCACGGCGCGGGTCTTCGACGGCGAGCGCGCCGCCATGGACGCCCTGTCGGAGGGGCGGATCGTCGCCGGCGACGTCGTCGTGATCCGCTACGAGGGCCCCAAGGGCGGTCCGGGCATGCGCGAGATGCTCGCGATCACCGGGGCCATCAAGGGCGCTGGCCTCGGCAAGGACGTCCTCCTGCTCACCGACGGCCGGTTCTCCGGCGGCACGACCGGGCTGTGCGTCGGCCACGTCGCTCCGGAGGCGGTGGACGGCGGCCCCATCGCCTTCGTCCGCGACGGCGACCGGATCACCCTGGACGTGCTGAACCGCACGCTCGAGGTCGAGATCGACGACTGGGACGTCCGCCGCGAGGGCTGGGTGCCGAACCCGCCGAAGTACACCCGCGGCGTGCTGGGCAAGTACGCCGCCACCGTGCGCTCGGCCGCGCACGGCGCGGTCACCAGCTGACGGCGCCGCCCGGCCGCTGCGTGCGGCCGGCGGTGTCGGCCCGGCTGAAGAGCCAGGCCGCCGCGCCGAAGAGCGCCATGAAGCCCAGCGTGATGCCGATGGCGTCGAGCACCGAGGGCTCGACGCCGGCGGGCAGCGTCGCCAGTGCGACGGCCGTGGCGATGCCCTGGGCCAGCGCCGTGGCCGCCAGTGCCCAGGCCATCCCACCCGGTCGCAGGCGCGCGACGACGGAGCCGAGCACGAGCACGGCCAGGACCGCGAGGTAGGGGCGGTCGGCCTCGCCGCCCGCGCCGACGATGCCCACCGCCCCGGACAGCAGGACGAGCAGGAGTCCGGTGCCGGCGGCGAGAGCGAGGCCGAGCCGGTAGGGAGTCGTGGTGCGCATGGTTCCTCCGTGGTGGTGGGTGACTCGTGTCGGTGGCCTGGATCAGTGGTCGGCGTCGGTGCGGATCAGGCGCCAGCCGCCGGCGGCGACCGCGGCGACGGCCCACGCGGCCAGCGTGAGCCGAGCGGAGAGCTCGGTCATGCCGTCCACCGGGCTCTCGCCGAAGATCAGGAAGAGGGCGCTCTCGCCGGGCATGGCGGCCGCCAGCGTGGTGGTCCAGTCGTAGGGCAGCTGCACCAGGAGGAGGGGCAGCACCAGCACGAGGGCGATGACGGTCACCAGCGCGCCCGCGGTGCTCCGCAGGGCCAGGCCCAGGCCGACGGCGAGCAGGGCCCCCGCGCCGTGGACGTAGGCCACCCCGGCGAGGGTCTCGACCCCCTCAGCCAGTGGCAGGCCGACCTCCGGCGCCCAGAGCGCCACGACGCCGCTCGCAGCGACCACCGCAGCCACCCCGACCACGGTCGCCGTGCCTGCCACCACGGCCACGCGGGCCAGCAGCAGCAGCCCCCGGCGAGGTGTCCACTGGAGTGTCGTCACGATCCCGCCGGTGCCGTGGTCGGCCGTGCCCGCCACCACCGCCAGCGCCAGGATCCCGAAGAGCGCGAACATCACCGTGGGCCGGCTCCCGTCCCAGCCGGTGGCGTCGGCCGGCAGCGACGGGTCACGAGCGGCGTCCACGCCGATCAGGCTGCCGAGGCCCACCATGGCGAGGACCGTGACGGCCGCGAGGACCCAGCTCGAGCGCAGCGACCACACCCGCGACCACTCGGCGCGGCTCGTGCGGGCCAGCACGGCTGCGCCGCTCATCGTGCACCGCCCGCGGTGGTGCCGGCGTCGTCAGCAGCCGGCTCGGCGAGGTGCCCGTGGTGCACGACGCTGTCCTCGGTGAGGGAGAGGTAGGCCTGCTCGAGCGAATGCTCCGCCTCCGCCAGCAGGTGCAGGCGGACGCCGAGCGCGTGCGCCGCCTCGCCGACGTCGCTCGCGGCCATCCCGACGACCTCCAGCCGGCCGGGGGCCGGGCACTCGACCGTCGCCCGGTCCGCCAGCGCCGCGCCGAGCCGTTCGTGGTCGGGTGTCTCGACGCGCACGAGGGGGCCGCCGGCGCGCTGCAGCACGTCGTCGACGTCCGCCTCCGCGATCAGCCGGCCGCGGCCGATGACCACCACCCGGTCGGCGATCAGCTGCATCTCGCTCATCAGGTGGCTGGAGACGAGTACTGCCCGTCCCTCGTCGGCGAAGCCCCGGACCAGGGAGCGGATCCAGCGCACGCCGTCGAGGTCGAGGCCGTTGACCGGCTCGTCGAAGAGCAGGACCGGCGGGTTCCCGAGCAGGGCGGCAGCGATCCCCAGCCGCTGGCGCATGCCGAGCGAGTACCCCTTGACCCGCCGGCCGGCCGCGCCCGCGAGGCCGACCTGGTCGAGCACCTCGTCGACGCGTGCGACCGGGATCCCGTGGGTCTGCGCCGCGATCCGCAGGTGCGCCCGTCCGGTGCGGCCCGGGTGTATGGCGGCGGCGTCCAGGAGGGCGCCGACCTCGTGCAGCGGTGCGGACAGCTCGGCGTACCGCCTGCCGTTCACCGTGGCCGTGCCGGAGGTCGGTCGGTCCAGGCCCACCACCATCCGCATGGTGGTGGACTTGCCGGCGCCGTTGGGTCCCAGGAAGCCGGTCACCCGGCCGGTCGGCACGTCGAAGGTCAGGTCGTCGACGGCCCGCACGCCGCCGTACTGCCCGCCGTACTGCTTGGAGAGTCCTCGCACGCTGATCACGCTCGCGACCGTAGGACCGGGACGGCGTGGGGACGGGGCAGGAGGTGTGGAGGTCCTGTGGAGGTCACCCAACCTTCCCGGAGCGGCGGCCGGCACCCATGATGGGCCCGTGGCGGTGAACGAGCACGGGCAGCGGGTCGGCGACGAGGTGGTCGGGTGGGAGCCGCGGACGCCACCCACGCCGGTGCGGCTCGAGGGCAGGCACGTGGCGCTGGAGCCGGTGTCCGCCGACCACGCCCAGCCGCTCTTCGACGCGCTCTGCGGCCCGGACGACGCCGCCCTGTGGACCTACCGGGCGACCGACCCGCCCACCGACGTGGCCGCGATGGCCAGGGACGTGGTGGCCACGATGGCCGCGCACACCGGCTCGCTGACCCTGGCCCTGGTCCCCGACGGGCGCTCCGCGGAGGGCCTGGCCACCTACTGGCGGGTCGAGCCGGACCACGGTGTCATCGAGATCTCGAGCGTCCTGCTCTCCCGTCGGCTGCAACGGACCCGCGCCGCCACCGAGGCGCTGCACCTGATGATCCGGCAGGCCTTCGACGGCTGGGGCTACCGCCGGGTCGAGTGGAAGTGCGACTCCCTCAACGAGCCGTCGCGGCGGGCCGCGGCCCGGCTGGGGTTCGTCCACGAGGGGCGGTTCCGCAAGCACATGGTGACCAAGGGGCGCACCCGTGACACCGACTGGTTCTCCCTCACCGACGACGACTGGCCCGAGGTGCGGGCTGCGCACGAGCGCTGGCTGGATCCAGCCAACTTCGACACCGACGGGCGGCAGCGCACGTCGCTCTCCGAGCTCACCCGGAGGTAGGCGTGGACCAGCGGATCAGCTTCCTCACCCTCGCGGTGGCCGACCTCGAGGCGGCACGCCGGTTCTACTGCGACGGGCTCGGGTGGACCGCCGCGCTCGAGGTCCCGGGGGACGTCGTGATGATCGAGGTCGGCCCCCACGTCGTGCTCTCGCTGTGGCAGCGCGAGCACTTCGAGGCCGAGGTCGGACCCATCGCCGGCGGGGACGGGGTCGCACCGTTCACCATCGCGCACAACGTGGCGACGCCGCGTGAGGTCGACGACGTGCTGGAGGTCGCCCGCCGGGCAGGGGCCGATCCCGTCCAGCCGGCGCGGCAGCGGTCCTGGGGCGGGTACACCGGTTACTTCGCCGACCCCGACGGGTACCGCTGGGAGGTCGCCCACAACCCCGGACCCATCGGAGAGAAGGTGCTGCCCCGTGAGTGAGCCCCGCGAGCAGGTCGAGCCGGCCGAGCCCGGCATCCAGGGTGGGCCCCGCCCCCACAACCCCTCCCAGGACGAGCCCACCGAGGGCATCCCGAGCGAGGCCATGAACGCCACCGGTGCGGACGTGGACGACCGCACCGTGCTCTCCGGCCACCAGGTCGAGGCCGAGCTCCTCGACGACTGGCGGGTGATGTTCGACCAGCTGCACGCACGGTTCGCCACCGGCGACTTCGCCACGGGCGCCCGCCTGGTCGGGAAGATCGCCGGCCTGGCCGACGAGGCCGACCACCACCCCGACGTGGACCTGACCTACGGCGCCGTGGTGGTGCGCCTGTCCAGCCACGACGTCGGCGGCGTCACCCAGCGCGACGTCCGCCTGGCGCGGCGGGTCAGCGAGGCCGCGGCGCGCCTCGGCGCGACGGCGGAGCCCGAGCGCCTGCAGGTGCTCGAGCTGGCGCTCGACACTCCCGACCACGCGGAGGTCAAGGCGTTCTGGGCCGCCGTCCTGGGCTACGAGGTCTCGGCTGCGGCGTCCGACGAGCTCCGCGACCCGTCCGGGAGCGGACCGACGCTGTGGTTCCAGGAGTCCGACGCCCGCTCGGCGCAGGACGTGGAGCAGCGGTTCCACCTCGACGTGCGGGTGCCCCCGGAGGTGGCCGAGCGGCGCGTGCGCGCGGCGGTCGAGGCCGGCGGCACCCTGGTGAGCGACGGCCGCGCGCCCAGCTTCTGGGTGCTCGCCGACGCGCAGGGCAACCGGGCGTGCGTGACGACCTGGCTCGGCCGCTCCTGACCGACCGACCCGTTATCAGCATGTGGGACCGACGTCCCGTATGCTGGGACGGCAGTCGTGACCGGATGACGGCGCGGAGCCAGAGCCGCTACGGTGGTCGCATGCGCCAGGACCTTCTTGTACGCACGCGACGCGTGGGCTGAGCCACCTGGCTCCAGCCGCGCGTCATCCCCTCGCCGCCTGCCGGCCGAGGGGTTTTTTGTTGGCCAAGCACGGATGAACCACCGAACGGGGAAGCAGGAATGAGCGAGCAGATAACCGGCGCGCAGAGCCTGATCACGTCGCTGGAGGCGGCGGGGGTCACGGAGCTCTTCGGCATCCCCGGCGGCGCCATCCTCCCGGCGTACGACCCGCTGATGGACTCCTCGATCCGCCACATCCTGGTCCGCCACGAGCAGGGCGCCGGCCATGCCGCGCAGGGGTACGCCGCGGCGACCGGCAAGGTGGGCGTCTGCATGGCCACCTCGGGTCCGGGCGCCACCAACCTGGTCACGCCGATCGCGGACGCGCACATGGACTCCGTGCCGATGGTCGCGGTGACCGGCCAGGTGGGCGCGTCGATGATCGGCACCGACGCCTTCCAGGAGGCCGACATCCGCGGCATCACCATGCCGATCACCAAGCACAACTTCCTGGTGACCGACCCGGCCGACATCCCCCGGACCGTGGCCGAGGCCTTCTACATCGCCTCCACCGGCCGCCCCGGTCCCGTGCTGGTCGACGTCGCCAAGTCGGCGCTGCAGTCGATGACGACGTTCGCGTGGCCCACCGAGCTGCACCTGCCCGGCTACCGCCCGGTGACCAAGCCGCACTCCAAGCAGATCCGCGAGGCCGCGAAGCTCGTCCTCGAGTCGCGACGGCCGGTCCTCTACGTCGGCGGCGGCACCATCCGGGCGCGGGCCTCGGCCGAGCTGCGCGCCCTGGCCGAGCTCACCGGCATGCCCGTCGTGACGACGCTGATGGCCCGCGGCGCCTTCCCGGACAGCCACCCGCAGCACCTCGGCATGCCCGGCATGCACGGGGCCGTCTCCGCGGTGGCGGGCCTGCAGAAGGCCGACCTCATCATCAGCCTCGGCGCCCGGTTCGACGACCGCGTCACCGGCAACCTCGACTCCTTCGCCCCGAACGCCAAGGTCATCCACGCCGACATCGACCCGGCGGAGATCGGCAAGAACCGCCATGCCGACGTGCCGATCGTCGGGGACTGCCGCGAGGTGATCGCCGAGCTCACCGCGGCGCTGCGCGCCGAGGAGGCCGCGGGGCACACCGGCGACTTCGAGGCGTGGGTGCAGTTCCTCGCCGGGATCAAGAAGAAGTACCCGCTGGGCTACGAGGTCCCCACCGACGGCACGCTCTCCCCGCAGTACGTCATCGAGCGGCTCGGCAAGGTCTCCGGGCCGGACACGATCTTCACCTCGGGTGTCGGCCAGCACCAGATGTGGGCGGCGCAGTTCATCGGCTACGAGAAGCCGAACACCTGGCTCAACTCCGGCGGTCTCGGGACGATGGGCTACTCCGTCCCGGCCGCGATGGGCGCCAAGGTCGGCGCCCCGGACACGACGGTCTGGGCCATCGACGGTGACGGCTGCTTCCAGATGACCAACCAGGAGCTGGCCACCTGCGCGATCAACGACATCCCCATCAAGGTCGCGATCATCAACAACGAGTCGCTCGGCATGGTCCGGCAGTGGCAGACGCTCTTCTACAACGAGCGCTACTCCAACACCGACCTGCACTCCAAGCGCATCCCCGACTTCGTCAAGCTGGCCGATGCCTACGGCTGCGTGGGCCTCGCCTGCGAGAGCCCCGACGACGTCGACTCGGTCATCGAGAAGGCCATGTCGATCGACGACACGCCCGTGGTCGTCGACTTCCGGGTCCACCGCGACGCCATGGTGTGGCCGATGGTCGCCGCCGGCACCAGCAACGACGAGATCAAGTACGCACGTGACCTCGCCCCCGAGTTCGACCGGGTCGAGGACGACTGGGAGGTCAGGCCCGCATGAGCAAGCACACTCTCTCGGTGCTGGTGGAGAACAAGCCGGGCGTGCTCACCCGGATCGCCGGCCTCTTCAGCCGCCGCGGCTTCAACATCGACTCCCTGGCGGTCGGCCCGACCGAGCACCCCGAGGTCTCGCGGATGACCATCGTGGTCAACGTCGAGTCGTCGCCGCTGGAGCAGGTGACCAAGCAGCTCAACAAGCTGGTCGAGGTGATCAAGATCGTCGAGCTCGACCCGACGGCCTCGGTCACCCGGGAGCTGGTGCTCGTCAAGGTCGCCGCCACCGCCGAGACGCGCGGCCAGGTCCTCGACACGGTCCAGCTGTTCCGGGCCAAGGTGATCGACGTGGCGCCCGACGCGATCACCATCCAGATCACGGGGAACGCCGGCAAGATCGCCGACTTCCTGCGGGTCCTGGAGCCGTTCGGGATCCGCGAGCTCGTCCAGTCCGGCATGGTCGCGATCGGTCGCGGCTCGCGGTCGATCTCGGAGCGGAGCCTCCGCCCGGTGGCCGTCCCGGCCCGCCCCGCGGCGGTCTGAGCCCGCCGCGTCCACGCACGAAGCCCCGCACGAAGCCCCGCACGAAGCCCAGCAAGACCTACTGACGAACCAGCACCACCCGACACCGAAGGAGAAGCCCCTCGTGGCTGAGATGTTCTACGACGACGACGCCGACCTGTCCCTGATCCAGGGCAAGAACGTGGCCGTCATCGGCTACGGCAGCCAGGGCCACGCCCACGCGCTCTCCCTGCGCGACTCCGGCGTCGACGTGCGCGTCGGCCTGCAGCCGGGCTCCAAGAGCCGCGAGAAGGCCGAGGCCGAGGGCCTGCGGGTCGTCACGCCGGCGGAGGCGGCCGAGGAGGCCGACGTCATCGTCATCCTCGCCCCCGACCAGCACCAGCGGAAGCTCTACGCCGAGGAGATCGAGCCGCACCTCGCCGAGGGCGACACCCTCGTGTTCGGCCACGGCTTCAACATCCGCTTCGGCTACATCACCCCGCCGGAGGGGGTCGACGTCTTCATGGTCGCCCCCAAGGGCCCCGGCCACCTGGTGCGCCGCGAGTACGTCGACGGCCGCGGCGTGCCCGTGCTCGTCGCCGTCGAGAAGGACGCCTCCGGCAAGGCCTGGGACCTCGCGCTGTCCTACGCCAAGGGCATCGGCGGCCTGCGGGCCGGCGGCATCAAGACCACCTTCACCGAGGAGACCGAGACCGACCTCTTCGGTGAGCAGGCGGTCCTGTGCGGTGGCGCCTCGCAGCTGGTCCAGTACGGCTTCGAGGTGCTGACCGAGGCCGGCTACCAGCCGGAGGTCGCCTACTTCGAGTGCCTGCACGAGCTGAAGCTGATCGTCGACCTGATGTACGAGGGCGGCATCGCCAAGCAGCGCTGGTCGGTCTCCGACACCGCGGAGTTCGGCGACTACGTCTCCGGCCCGCGCGTCATCGACGAGCGCGTGAAGCAGAACATGGTCGGCGTCCTCGAGGACATCAAGAACGGTGCGTTCGCCGAGCGGTTCATCACCGACCAGGAGAACGGCTCGCCGGAGTTCAAGAAGTTCCGCGAGCAGGGCGAGCAGCACCCCATCGAGCAGACCGGCCGCGAGCTGCGCAAGCTGATGGCGTGGGTCAAGAGCCACGACTCGGACTACACCGAGGGCACCGCCAGCCGCTGACCCCCGGGAACACCACGGGCAGCCGACGCGTTCTGGTCTCCATGCGTATCGAGATCTGGAGCGACGTCGTCTGCCCGTGGTGCTACGTGGGCAAGCGCCGTCTGGAGAAGGCCCTCGCCGGCTTCGAGCACCGTGACGAGGTCGAGGTCGTCTACCGCTCCTTCGAGCTCGACCCGTCCGCCCCGCAGCACGGCCACGAGCCGACGCTGACCCAGCTCTCCCGCAAGTACGGGCGGTCCGAGGCCGAGATGCGCTCGATGATGCAGTCGCTCATCGACACCGCCGCGGAGGAGGGCCTCGACATGCGGCTCTTCGACAACGTGCACACCAACACCGTCGACGCCCACCGACTGCTTCACCTCGCGCTCGACGCGGGCGGGCCGGCGCTCCAGCGCGACCTCAAGGAGCAGCTGCTCGCGGCGTACTTCCTCCGTGCCGAGGACGTCGGCGACCACGACGTGCTGCGCGCCGCCGCCCGCGAGGCCGGGCTGGACGCGGGCCGGGTGGACGAGGTGCTGGCCGGCCGGGAGTACGCCGACGCGGTGGCCGCCGACATCGACCAGGCGCACGCCTACGGCGCCGGCGGGGTGCCGTTCTTCGTCGTCGACCAGCGCTACGCCATCTCCGGCGCGCAGCCGACCGAGGTCTTCGAGCGGGCCCTCGCCCAGGCCTGGGCCGAGTCGCGCCCCAGCCTGCAGACGGTGGGCGGGAACGCCGAGGCCTGCGGGCCCGACGGCTGCACCATCTGACCGGCACGGGGCACCGGAGGGGCGTGCAGACCTTCCTCCCGTACGCCGACTTCGACCGCTCCGCCCGCGTGCTCGACCAGAAGCGCCTGGGCAAGCAGCGGGTCGAGTGCATCCAGGTGGTCCGTGGGCTGACCGTGCCGACCTACGGCTGGCGCAACCACCCGGCGGTGAAGATGTGGCGCGGCCACCTCGAGGCGCTCGGGCGCTACTCGCTGGCCTGCTGCGAGGCCTGGGTCGAGCTCGGGTACGGCGACACCTGTGCCGCGACGATCGGGGCCGACCTGGCCTCCGCCGGGGTCCGCTCCGTGCGGACGCAGGCGGAGCTGGCCGAGGCCGGCGCGCTGCCGCCCTGGCTGGGTGAGGAGGACCTGCACCTCAGCCACCGGTCGAACCTCGTGCGCAAGGACCCTGACTTCTACGGCCCGCTCTTCCCGGGCGTCCCCGCGGACCTGCCCTACGTCTGGCCGCCGGACCCCACCTCCTCGGCCGCTTGAGCGCCGAGGCCGAGGAGCCGCTCCACGCCGACGTCCTCGAGGAACCGCGCGTCGTGGCTGACCACCACCAGGGCCCCGCGGTCGTCCCCGGGCCGCCGCGTCGAGGCTGTTGGCCAGCTCGGCGACGGTGCGCTCCTCGGCGTCCCAGTGGTCGCCGATGACGTCGTAGTCGTGCTGGTCGACCGGCCCGGCCGCGGGTGGGCGGCAGCTCGCCGGCGACGAGCCGCAGCAAGGTGGACTTCCCAGAGCCGTTGACGCCGACGAGGCCGGACCGGCCCGGTGGGACCTGCAGGTCGAGCCCGCGGAGGGCCGGGGTGCCGTCGGGCCAGGCGAGGTCGACGGAGGAGAAGGCGATGACGGGTGACGTCGTGGGCATGGTGCTCCCGGGCGAGGTGTCGAGGATGCGTCGCGCGACGCGGGACGAGGACCTCAGAGGAGCAACGGGACGCCTTCCGGCCGGGAGTGGGACGACGCCGCGGTAGGCCGGGGCATGCGGCCGCCGCCACGGGTTTCCGGCCGGTTCCCGGTCAGGCCACCATGACTCGGCTGCGCGCGCGGTCCGCGGGCTGCGGGCGGTCCCGGACCACGTGCCAGGCGGTGGCGAGCCGGCGCACGGCCTCCTCGAGCTCCGGGCCGGGGCGCGTCCACGGGATCCGCACGAACCGGTCGAGCCCACCGGACACCGCGAACACCGGTCCCGGCGCCACGATCACCCCGTGCCGCTCGGCCTCGGTGACGACCGCGGTGCCCACCGGTCGTGGCAGCTCGCACCACACGGCCAGCCCGCCGGTCGGCAGCCGGAAGCGCCACTCCGGCAGCTGCTCGCGCAGCGCCGCCGCGAGGGCGTCGCGCTGGGCCCGCAGCCGGGAGAGTTGGTCGGGGAGGACCGGGCCTGCCTCGAGCAGGTGGGCCAGCGCCAGCTGCTCGAGCACCGGCGCGCCGAGGTCCATGGCGACCCGCGCCTCGGTCAGCTCCGGCATCCGCTCGTGCGGGGCCCGGATCCAGCCGAGCCGGAGCCCGCCCCAGAAGCTCTTGCTCGCGCTGCCGATGGTGATCGCCCCGGGCGCGTGGGCCGCGAACGGCAGCGGCATCGGCTGGCCCTCGAGCGCCAGCGCCTGGTGCGCCTCGTCGACCACCGCGACGGTGCCGGCCCGCCCCAGGTGGGCGGCGTACTCCTCGCGCTGCGCGTCGGTCATCAGGTGCCCGGTCGGGTTCTGGAAGTCGGGGATGAGGTACGCCAGGGTCGGACGCGCCTGCTGCACCACGGCGGCGACGGCGTCGAGGTCCCAGCCGCCGGGGTCGACCGGTGCCTCGACGAGGCGGGCGCCGGCAAGCCGGATCGCCTGGGTGGCATTGGGGTAGACCGGGGACTCCACCAGCACCCGGTCGCCGCGCCGGCTCAGCGCCGCGGCCACGATCCCGGTGGCCGACAGCGCGCCTGGCGTCACCATGACCTGCTCGGGCTCGGTCGGCAGCCCGCGGGCGGCGTAGGCCCGGGCGATGGCCGCCTGCAGGCGGGGGAGTCCCGCGGGGAAGTAACCGTGGCCACCCAGGTACGCCGGCAGGTCCGCCGCCGCCTCCGCGTAGGCCGCCGCGATGCCCGCCGGGGCGCTGGCCGCGGCGCAGTTGAGGTCGATCGCGGACTCGTCGCCCGGCCGCGGCAGGAGCGCCCGGTCGTGGGACCGAGTCCGACCGCCCGGGACGGTGGTGTAGGTGCCGGAACCCCGGCGCGCGGCGGCGTACCCGCTCTCCCGCAGCGCGGCGTACGCCCGCGTCACGGTCGTGCGCGAGACGCCGAGCGCGTCGGTGAGCTCCCGCTCGCTGGGCAGCCGGGTGCCGAGGGAGATGCGGCCGTCGCCGATGAGGAGGGTGAGCGCCTCGGCGAGCCCGGCGTAGGCGGGGCTGCGCGAGAAGCCGTCGACGAGCGTGGCCACGCGAGAGGCGCTGATGGACTGAGCCATGCAGGCCACTCTTCCACGATTGGCTATTGGATAGAAGGCCAATCGGCCGCAGGATGGGCGGCGTGAGCACCCTCGACCCCGCGCCGCCCGCGCCGGCCCCACGCGTCCTGGCCGACCTCGGCCCGCTCGCGCAGCTGCGCGCCGGTCGGCTCGGCCGCCGGCTTCCCCAGCTCTACGTCGGTCTGGTCCTCTACGGCGTCTCGCTCGGCCTCATGGTCCGCTCCGACCTCGGGCTCGCGCCGTGGGACGTGCTGCACTCCGGTCTCGTCGGCTACCTCCCGATCACCCTCGGCCAGGCCGTCGTGGTGATGAGCTTCGTGGTGCTCCTCCTGTGGATCCCGCTCCGTGAGCAGCCGGGCCTCGGCACGATCAGCAACGCGCTGGTCGTCGGCCTGGCCGCCGACGGCACGCTGGCGCTGCTCGACCGGCCGGACGCCCTGGTGCTGCGGGTGGCACTGGTGCTCGGCGGCATCGCGCTCTGCGGCTTCGCCAGCGCCATGTACATCGGCTCCCAGCTCGGCCGGGGCCCGCGCGACGGGCTGATGACCGGTCTCGCGCGCCGGACGGGGCGCTCGCTCCGCTCGGTCCGCACCGGCATCGAGGTGAGCGTCGTCGTGCTCGGGCTCCTGCTCGGCGGGGTGCTCGGCGTCGGCACGGTGCTCTACGCGCTGGCCATCGGCCCGCTCACCCAGCGGTGGCTCCCGCGGTGGACGGTCGACGTCACCCCGGCGGGCGTCGTGCCGGCGAACGTCCCGGCGTCGAACGCGGGCGGGTCAGCGCTTGGTGGCGAGGAGCGTGGCGGCGTCTGAGGCGACCATGACCTCGACCGCGGTGAACCGGTCGTCGGTCAGCCACTGCTCGCGCAGGACGTCCACCCTGCCCCCAGTCACGGGCGGCCACATCTCACACGGGGTGAAGTCGTCGAGCACCACGATGCCGCCGTCCTCCACGAGGTCGGCGACGGCGTCCACCCCGACCTCGGTCGGCTCGCCGGAGTCGAGGAAGAGCAGCGAGAACGGACCCTTGTCGAGCAGCGTGGACCAGTCGGCGGAGAGCACCTCGACCTGCGGGTCGTCGACGAAGATCTCCGCGGCGGCGCCGGCCAACCGGGCGTCGAGCTCGGCGGTGACGATCCGGGTCTCGGAGTCACGCACGCCGGAGCGCAGCCAGGCGGTGCCCACGCCGCAGCCGGTGCCGAACTCCGCCATGGTGCCGGTGCGGGTCGCCGCCAGGGCGGCCAGCAGCCGTCCGGTCTCGTTGCGGCAGAACGAGACGTAGCCCGACCGGCGCGAGACCGCGAAGGCGCGGGACACGACGTCGGGCAGCTCGGGCGGGGCGCTCATGGCGGCGAGTCTCCCACCCCGGGACGGGCGTCTCGGATCGCGGACGGATCCGCGAAACCCGTAGCGGCGGGGCCAGGGGGCCGCGTAACGTCGCCGCATCATGCGGAGCGTCTTCGTACTCATCGAGCGCCGCGGCGAGGCCCAGCAGCAGTAGCTGCCCGTGAGGCCCCCTCGCCGCGGTGGTCGGCGTTGCTCCGGGCCTCACCTCTCGCACCATCCCGAAGACGCCACCGCGGCGGATCAGCCACAGCACGTGCGCGATCCGCATCCCTGTCGCCTCCTCGCCCGCGCGATCCGCGGGTCCCCGCTCCGCCGCGGGGCGTCTCGGTTATCCCGCCAGCACCAGACGAGAAGGAGAGACGCCATGTACGACATGTATCCCGAGTGGGGCCCGGCCTCGCACAACCCGGAGAACCCCCACAGCCACGAGGCCGTCCAGCGCTCGCTCGACCTGCGGGACAACGGCGGTCAGCGCCCCGACGACAACTAGCCTCCGGCCATGACCAACCCCACCCAGGCCCCCACCCAGGCCCCCGCACCGAGCAGTGGCACCGTCCGCCTCGCCGTCATCCCCGGCGACGGCATCGGCCAGGAGGTGACCGCCGAGGCCCTCAAGGTCCTCGAGGTCGCCTCGCCCTCCGGTGTGACGTTCGAGCAGACCCGCTACGACCTGGGGGCCGAGCGCTACCTCGCGACCGGCGAGGTGCTCCCGGACTCGGTGCTCGCGGAGATCCGCGCGCACGACGCGATCCTGCTCGGTGCCGTGGGTGGGAAGCCGAACGACCCGAACCTGCCGCCCGGCATCCTCGAGCGCGGCCTGCTCCTGCGGCTGCGCTTCGAGCTCGACCACTACGTGAACCTGCGTCCTTCGCGCATCTTCCCCGGCAGCGTCTCGCCGCTCTCGGAGTCCGTCCTCGGCGGGCGCGAGGTCGACTTCGTCGTCGTCCGGGAGGGCACCGAGGGCCCCTACACCGGCAACGGCGGGGCGCTGCGGGTCGGCACCCCGCACGAGGTCGCCACCGAGGTCTCGGTCAACACCGCGTACGGCGTGGAGCGCGTCGTGCGCGACGCCTTCGCCCGCGCCGCCCGGCGCCCGCGCAAGAAGCTGACCCTGGTCCACAAGACCAACGTGCTCGTCAACGCCGGTTCGGTCTGGTGGCGGCTCTTCCAGGAGGTCGCGGCCGAGCACCCGGAGGTCAGCACCGACTACATGCACATCGACGCGGCGATGATTCACATGACCACCGACCCCGCGCGCTTCGACGTGATCGTCACCGACAACCTCTTCGGCGACATCATCACCGACCTCGCCGCCGCCATCACCGGTGGCATCGGCCTGGCGGCCTCGGGGAACGTCAACCCGGATCGGACCGCGCCGTCGATGTTCGAGCCCGTGCACGGCTCCGCTCCGGACATCGCCGGTCAGCAGAAGGCCGACCCCACGGCGGCCGTCCTCTCCGCCTCGCTCCTCCTCGACCACCTCGGTCACCCCGAGGCCGCCGCCAGGATCGAGGACGCGGTGGTCGCCGACCTCGCCGCCCGCGAGCCGGGCACGACCCGACGTACCTCCGAGGTGGGCGACGCGATCGCCGCGCGAGTAGCGGGCTGAGCACCCTCAGCCCGTCCCGCCGCCCCGGAGGTCGACTACCGTGAGCCCCATGCAGATCCGCACCACCCGCAACGACCAGCCCGTCCCCGACGAGCGGCTCGCCGAGATCCTCGCGGACCCCGGCTTCGGCCACCACTTCACCGACCACATGTTCCTGGTCGAGTGGACGCCCGAGGCGGGCTGGCACGACGCGCGGATCATGCCCTACGGGCCGTTGAGCATCGACCCGGCGACCGCCGTCCTGCACTACGCGCAGGAGACCTTCGAGGGCATGAAGGCCTACCGCCACCCCGACGGGTCGATCTGGTCCTTCCGTCCGGAGGAGAACGCCAAGCGGATGGTGCGCTCCAGCCGCCGGCTCGCCCTCCCGGTGCTCGACGTGGACGACTTCGTCCAGGCCGTCGACGAGCTCGTCCGGGTCGACCAGCGGTGGGTGCCGGAGACCACCGAGCCCGGCACGGGGGAGAAGAGCCTCTACCTGAGGCCCTTCATGTTCGCCTCCGAGACGTTCCTCGGCGTGCGCCCCTCCCAGCACGTCACGTTCATGGTCATCGCCAGCCCGGCGGGCGCCTACTTCAAGGGCGGCGTGAAGCCGGTGACCCTGTGGCTGAGCGAGGAGTACACCCGGGCGGGGCGCGGCGGGATGGGCGCGGCCAAGACGGGCGGCAACTACGCGAGCTCGCTGGTGGCCCAGCAGCAGGCGATCGCCCAGGGCTGCGACCAGGTGGTCTTCCTCGACGCGCAGGAGGGCCGGTACGTCGAGGAGCTCGGCGGGATGAACCTCTACTTCGTCCACGACGACGGCCGGATCGTCACCCCCGCGACCGGAACCATCCTCGAGGGCATCACCCGCGCCTCGATCATCGAGCTGGCCGGCAAGCTCGGCCACCCCGTCGAGGAGCGGCGCTTCTCCATCGACGAGTGGCGCGAGGGAGTGGCGAACGGCGCCATCCGCGAGGTGTTCGCGTGCGGCACCGCCGCGGTGGTCACCCCCGTGGGGGCCCTCAGGTGGGAGGGCGGGGAGGTCCCCGCGCCGGCTTCGACCGACCTGACCATGCGGATCCGGCAGGCGCTGGTCGACGTGCAGTTCGGCCGGGCCGAGGACTCCTTCGGCTGGCTGCACCGCATCGTATGAGCCCGACGAGGACGATCGGCTCGCCCCTGACGTGACTTGAGGTTATCCTTACCTAAGTTCTGCGTGAGGGGCGCGGCCGAGGTCGAGGGAGGCGGATGGGCGTGGTGCTCACGACGCCTCCGGCCACCTCGGGCGGCGCCTCCGGTCGGGTCGAGCCGGCGCGGGGTGGCCTCGGTCGCGGAGTGCTGGTGGTCGGTGGCCTCGTCGCCGTGCTGCTGCTGGTCTTGCTCGCGAGCCTGATGTGGGGCGCGCGCGACATCGCGCCGTCGGACGTCTGGGCGGCGCTGGTCGCGCCGGTGCCCGGGAACAACGACCACCTCGTGGTCCGCGACCTGCGCGTGCCCCGCACCCTCATCGGCCTGGTCGGCGGGGCGGCGCTCGGCGCCGCCGGCGCGCTGATGCAGGGCGTCACCCGCAACCCCATCGCCGACCCCGGGCTGCTGGGTGTCAACGCGGGCGCCTCGCTGGCCGTCGTGGTGGCGATCGCCGCGCTCGGCGTCAGCTCGGCCGCCGGCTACCTGTGGTTCGCCTTCGCCGGCGCGGCGGTCGCCGCGGTGGTCGTCTACGGCGCCGCCTCCTTCGGGTGGGAGGGCGTCACGCCGGTGAAGCTGGTCCTGGTGGGCGCCGCGTTCACCGCGACCGCGACCTCGGCGATCACGGTGGTGCTGCTCACCGACACCCGCACGCTGGGGGAGTACCGCTTCTGGCAGGTCGGCTCCCTCTCCGGCCGCTCGCTCGACGTGCTGGCCACCGTCGCCCCGTTCGCCGGCGTCGGCCTGGTGCTCGCCCTGGCGGCCGGGCGGGTCCTCAACGCGCTGGCCCTCGGCGACGACGTCGCGCGCGGCCTCGGCCAGGACGTCACCCGCGGCCGGCTGCTGGTCGTGATGGGGATCGTCCTCCTCTGTGGCTCCGCCGTCTCGCTCGTCGGCCCGATCGCCTTCGTCGGCCTCGTGGTCCCGCACGTCGCCCGGGCCCTGGTGGGCACCGACTACCGCTGGATCGTCGGGCTCTCGGCCCTGGTGGGCCCGGTGATGCTGCTGGTCGCCGACATCGCCGGCCGCCTGATCGCCCGGCCGGCGGAGGTCGAGGCCGGTCTCGTCGTCGCGTTCATCGGTGCGCCCGTGCTCATCGCGCTGGTCCGTCGGTCCCGGGCGGTGGCCGCATGACCCCGTCACTGACCCCGCCGCTGACCGGGACCGCCGCCGGGCGACCCGCCGGGCCGGCGGGCGACCCGGCGCAGGCCGGGACCCCCCGCGAGGTGGCCGCTCGCGGGCTCGCCGCCGGCCGCCGGGCCCGGCGCCGCCGCCAGGTGCTCGTCACCCTGGTGCTGCTCGCCCTCGCCGTCGCCCTCTCGGTCGCGGCGCTGATGATGGGCGACTACCGGCTCTCGGTCGGGGAGGTCCTCGCCGCGCTGGCCGGGGACGAGGACGGCGCCGGCCACTTCATCGTCATGGAGCTCCGGCTGCCCCGGCTGGTCCTCGGGATCCTGGTCGGCGTCGCCTTCGGGGTCGCCGGCGCGCTCTTCCAGTCGGTCCTGCGCAACCCGCTGGCAAGCCCGGACATCATCGGCATCTCGCAGGGCGCCAGCGCCGGTGCGGTGGCGGCGCTGCTGCTCGGTGGGGCCACCAGCGCCGCCCGCTACGGCGTGCCGCTGGCGGCCCTGGCCGGTGGCTTCTCGGTCGGGATCCTGCTGTACCTCGTCGCCTGGCGCGACGGGATGACCGGCCACCGGTTCGTGCTGGCCGGGATCGGCGTCGCCTACGCCTGCACCAGTGTCACCGGCTACCTGCTGACCCGCAGCGAGGTCCAGGAGGCCCAGGCCGCGCTGCTCTGGGTGACCGGCAGCCTGGGGCAGGCGGAGTGGACACTGGTGCGGACCCTCGCCGTGGGGGTCGGCGTCCTGCTGGCCCTGGTCGCGCTGACCGCGCGGGGACTCGACCTGCTGCTCCTGGGCGACGACCAGGCGGGCAGCCTGGGACTGCGGCCGGAGGTCACCCGGGCGGCGGTCGTGGCGCTCGGCGTCGGGCTCGCCTGCGTGGCGACCGCCGCGGCCGGCCCGGTGGCGTTCGTCGCCTTCACGGCGCCCCCGGTGGCCCGTCGCCTGCTGGGCGACGGGACGCTCGCGCTCCTGCAGTCGGCGCTGGTCGCCGTCGTGCTGGTGGTGGGCGCCGACATCGTCGCCCAGCACCTGCTTCCCGCCGACCTGTCGGTGCCCGTCGGCGTCGTGACCGGCGCCATCGGCGGCCCGTACCTCATCTGGCTGATGGCCAGCGGACGCACCCGACGTGCCTGACCGCCCGAGAAGGAGCATGCAGATGACGACGACACTGGAACGCCCCGTCACCGAGTCGGCGAGGCGGCACGCTCCGGTGTCGCTGGTGGCGCGCGGCCTCTCCCTCGCCTACGACCAGCGGACGGTCGTGCACGGCGTCGACCTCGACGTCCCCGCGGGGCGGATCACCGCCATCGTCGGCGCCAACGGCTGCGGGAAGTCGACCCTCCTGCGAGGTCTCGGCCGTCTGCTGCGGCCGAGCGCCGGCGTCGTCGAGCTCGGGGGGCGGGACCTGGGTCGGATGCGGCCGCGTGACGTCGCCGCCCTCCTCGGCCTGCTGCCCCAGCAGCCGCTCGCCCCCGAGGGCATCACGGTGGCCGACCTCGTCGCCCGGGGCCGGCACCCCCACCAGGGTCCCTTCCGTCGGTGGAACGCCAGCGACGCCGACGCCGTCGCCGAGGCGCTCGCCCGCACCGACACCCACGAGCTGGCTGCGCGGCGGGTCGAGGAGCTCTCCGGCGGGCAGCGGCAGCGCGTCTGGGTGGCGATGATGCTGGCCCAGGACCCGGGCATCATGCTGCTCGACGAGCCGACGACGTACCTCGACATCGCCCACCAGGTCGACCTCCTCGACCTGCTCGCGGATCTCAACGAGGAGCGCGGGACGACGGTCGTCATGGTGCTGCACGAGCTCAACCTCGCGGCGCGGTACGCCGACCACCTCGTGGTGATGAGTGCGGGGCGGCTGCTCGCCGAGGGACCGCCGGCCGACGTGCTCGACGCCGCGTGCGTCCAGGACGCCTTCGGGCTCCACGCCGACGTCGTGCCTGACCCGGTCACCGGGTCGCCGATGGTGGTGCCGGTGGGTCGGCGTGCGCGCCGGGCGTCGTCTTAGTAAGGTGAGGCTCACCTAACCGAGATGACCGGCTCGCCGGTCCTGCACAGCAAGGAGCGGACGTGACGTCCCTTCGCCCCCTGACCCGCCGTCGCCGGCTCTCCCCGATCGCCCTGCCGGTGGGCGCCCTCCTGCTCGCCCTGCCGCTCGCGGCGTGCGGCTCCGACGAGCCCGACCCGGCCGCCGGCGAGGAAACCACGGCGGAGGAGAGCTTCGAGGCGGTCGAGATCGACCACGCCTTCGGCACCACCGAGATCGACGAGCGCCCCGAGCGGGTCGTCAGCTGGGGCTGGGGCAGCGGCGATGCCGTCCTGGCGCTCGGCGTCGTCCCGGTGGCGATGCCGCGCTACACCTACGGCGCCGACGAGGAGGGGCGGATGCCGTGGCAGACGGAGGCGATCGCGGAGCTCGGCGGCGAGGAGCCGGCGCTGCTCACCGAGACCGGCGAGACTCCGCCGTTCGAGGAGATCGCCGCCGCGAACCCCGACCTGATCCTCGCGAACTACTCGGGCATCACCGAGGCCGACTACGAGAAGCTCGCGCAGATCGCCGACACCGTGGCCTACCCCGACCAGCCGTGGGCGACCCCGTGGCGCGAGGTGATCACCACCGTCGGCGAGGCGCTCGGCCGGCCGGACGAGGCCGAGCAGGTCCTCGAGGACATCGACGCCCAGGTCGCCGAGGCCGCCGCGGCGCACCCCGAGTTCGAGGGCAAGACGATCGCGGCGGTCGCCATCGAGCCCAGCACCTACTACGTCTACCGCGGTGCCGACCCCCGGGTGCAGTTCCTGGAGGACCTGGGCTTCACGCTGGCCCCCTCCGTCGACGAGCTCGACACCGAGGAGTCGACCTTCTACTACACGCTCAGCCCCGAGGAGCTCGACAAGCTCGAGTCCGACGTGCTGCTGTCCTACGTCGCGAGCGACGAGCGCCTGGCCGAGATCGCCGAGGACCCGGCGGTCCAGGCCATGTCGCAGGTCCAGGACGGCACGGTGGCCGCCGTCGTCGGCGAGTCGCTGGTCTCGTCGGTGTCGCCGCCGACCGCCCTGTCGCTGCCGTGGGGCATCGACGGGTTCGTCGAGGCGCTCGTCCCGGCGGTCGAGAAGGTCGACGCGGCCGGTTGAACCGCTGCTCGGGCGCTGTCCCCGAGTAGATTGCGGGGGTGACGATGCAGCAGGCGGCGACGGTCGGCGGCTACACGCTGCTCGCGAAGATCGGCGAGGGCGGGATGGGCGTCGTCCACCTGGCCCGCAGGCCCGACGGCGAGCGGGTGGCGCTCAAGGTGCTGCGCCCGCACATCGTCGGTGACGAGGAGGCGCGGCACCGGCTCGCCCGCGAGGTCAGCTCGCTGACCCGCGTGCGGTCGCGGTGGGTCGCCGAGATCCTCGACGCCGACCCCTGGGCCGTCGTCCCCTACGTCGCCACCCGTTACGTCCCGGGGCTCTCCCTCCACGACCACGTCGTGGAGGAGGGTCCGATCGGCGGTGCCGACCTCACGTGGTTCGCCGCCGGCCTCGCCGAGGGGCTGGCGGCGGTCCACGGGGCCGGGGTGCTGCACCGCGACGTCAAGCCGTCGAACGTGCTGATGGAGGGCCGCAGCCCCATCCTCATCGACTTCGGCCTGGCCCGGGTCGCCGACGACCCGAAGCTCACCCACACCGGGTGGCTCCTCGGGACGCCCGGCTACCTCGCGCCCGAGATCCTCTACGGCGACGACGCGACCACCGCCTCCGACGTCCACTCGTGGGCGGCGACGGTCGCGTACGCCGGCACCGGCCACCCGCCGTTCGGGCGGGGCCCCTCGATGGCGGTCATGGACCGGGTCCGCCGCGGGGAGCACGACGTCTCCGGTCTCCCGGGCGACCTCGCCCGCGTCGTCGAGGCGGCCCTCGACCCAGAGCCGGAGCGACGGCCCACCGTCGAGGAGCTGCTCGCCTGGCTGCGCCCACAGGTCGGGCGCGGGCGGAGCGTCCCGCCGCCGGTCCGCGACGCGCCTGCGGCGGAGCCCACGCTCCCGGTGATGCTGGCCCACCCCGACCCCGACGACCACGTCACCCGGCCGTTCGAGACCCTCGTCGACGCTGGTCCCGACGAGGACCCGACGGTCCACGACTGGGACGTCGCCGAGTACGCCGCGCCCCGGGCCCCCGCCGGCGAGCGCCTGCGACGCGTCGTCCTCGGCGGCGCCGCCGCGCTGGTCGTCGGCGCCGCCGTGGCGGCGTACCCCTGGCTCACCTCCGCCCTGCTCGTGGTCGCCGTCTGGCTGCTGCGCAGCGGCTCGCTCGCCGCGAGCCGGGCGGGTGACCGGCGGCGGCTGCGCGGACGTCGCTGGTACGACGGTGTCCAGGTCCTCCTGGGTGCCCCGCTCGACCTGGTCCGCTCGATCCCGGGCACGGTCCTCCTGCTGCTGTGGAGCGCCGGCCTGGCAGTGGCGGCAGCGCTGCTCTGCTACGCGGTCGCCGCCGGCGTCGAGACGACCCTGTTCGTCTCGGGGAGCGTGCTCGCCGCCGCGCTGGTCGCAGGCCCCGGCGGTTCGCGGGTGCGCTCGCCGCTGTCGCGGGTCGTGGTGCCGACGGCACGCCAGGGCCGCGGGTGGATCGCCGGCATGGTGGTGCTCGCGGTGCTGGGCTGCGGGCTCGGCGCGCTCGTCCAGACCGCCGGCACCAGCTGGGCGCCCGCGGGGGAGCGGCCGTTCTCCGACGTCTCGCTCCCCGACGCCGGGATCCTCTCGCCCTAGTCGCGTCGCCCGGAGACCGAGATCGGCGCCCGCGTCGGGCGCATCCGTGGCAGCATGGCGGCGTGCCGCACCACCGGATCATCATTCCCTAGCGCGTCGAGCCCCTCGACGCGCCGACCTCTCGCACCCCGAGAGGTTTTTTTGTGCCCCGACCCGACCGACCAGCGAAGCAGGACCGATGGACCTCCACGGATCGTTCCACGTCTACGACACCACCCTGCGCGACGGCGCCCAGCAGGAGGGGCTCAACCTCTCCGTCGCCGACAAGCTCTCGATCGCGCGGCAGCTCGACGACCTCGGCGTGGGCTACATCGAGGGCGGCTGGCCGGGCGCGAACCCGAAGGACACCGAGTTCTTCCGCCGGGCGACGCAGGAGCTCGACCTGCGGCACGCGAGGCTGGCGGCGTTCGGAGCCACCCGCCGCGCGGGCGTCCGGGCCGCCGACGACCCGATGGTGGCCGCGCTCCGCGAGAGCGGCGCGGGCGTGGTCACCCTGGTGGCCAAGTCGCACGACCGCCACGTCGAGCTGGCGCTGCGGACCACGCTCGAGGAGAACCTCGCGATGATCCGCGACACCGTCGGCCACCTGCGCGCCGAGGGCCAGCAGGTCTTCCTCGACGCGGAGCACTTCTTCGACGGCTACCGCGCCAACCGCGACTACGCGCTGGAGGTGCTGCGCACGGCGTACGACGCGGGGGCCGAGGTGATCGCCCTCTGCGACACCAACGGCGGCATGCTCCCGCCGTGGGTCTCCGACGTGGTCCACGACGTCGTGGAGACCACAGGGGTCCGGGTCGGCATCCACTGCCACAACGACACCGGCTGCGCGGTGGCGAACACCCTCGCCGCCGTCGAGGCGGGCGCGACCCACGTGCAGGGCTGCATGAACGGGTACGGCGAGCGGACCGGCAACGCCGACCTGGTCACCGTCGTCGCCAACCTCGAGCTCAAGCTGGACCGCCAGGTGCTCCCGCCCGGGCTGCTGCGCGAGTCGACGAGGATCGCCCACGCCGTCGCGGACGTCACGAACATCCCTCCGGCGTCGCGGCAGCCCTACGTCGGCACGTCGGCGTTCGCGCACAAGGCCGGGCTGCACGCCAGCGCGATCAAGGTCGACCCGAACCTCTACCAGCACCTCGACCCGGTCGCGGTCGGCAACGACATGCGGCTCCTGGTCTCCGACATGGCCGGACGGGCGTCGATCGAGCTCAAGGGGCGCGAGCTCGGGTTCGACCTCGACGCCGGCACCCCGGCCGGCAAGGACCTGATCACCCGGATCACCGACCGGGTCAAGCAGCTGGAGGCCCGCGGCTACACCTTCGAGGCCGCCGATGCCTCCTTCGAGCTGCTCCTCGTCGAGGAGGTCGAGGGCGCGCGGCCGTCGTACTTCGAGGTCGAGTCCTGGCGGGTCATCACCGAGACGCTCATCCACTCCGGCCCGGGGGAGGAGGCCGTCTCCGAGGCGACGGTGAAGCTGAGGGCGGCGGGCGTGCGCTACGTCGTCACCGGCGAGGGCAACGGGCCGGTCAACGCCCTCGACCAGGCGCTGCGGTCGGCGATCTGCCAGGCCTTCCCCGAGGTCGCGAAGTTCGAGCTGACCGACTACAAGGTCCGCATCCTCGACCAGGGCCACGGCACCGACGCGATCACCCGCGTCCTCATCGAGACCTCCGACGGGGCGTCGTCGTGGGTGACGGTCGGCGTCGGGCACAACGTGATCGAGGCGTCGTGGGGCGCGCTGGTCGACGGGCTGACGTTCGGGCTCAGGCGGCAGGGGATCTGAGGTGTCTACGGACCGGTCCGGGCGCTGCGGATCGGGTGGCACGCAGGCCCCGTAGGTCAGTCCCCGACCGGTCCGCGGACCACCCGGCGCACCAGGTCGACCCACGCGGTGTGGACCCGCTCGACGGGGAAGCCCTCGACCGACACCTGCTGCTCGACGACGGGCAGCTCCAGCGGGGCCAGCAGCGCCGTGGCGAGCAGGGGCAGGTCGCCGGCGACGCCGAGCTCGCCGAGCAGGTAGCGCACGTGCATCGCGGTGAACGACCACGCGGCGTACGACCGGGTGCCGGCGCGACCAGCGGCGCGGATCAGCTCGGTGTGCAGCAGCGTGGTCTCGAGGCGGGAGCGCCCGAAGGCGAGCAGCCGGTCCATGGGGGGCGCGCCCGGGCCGAGCGGCGGCGGGCCCGAGATCACCGCGGCCTGCCACGCGCTCTCCGAGCGGTCCAGCAACGCCCCCATCAGGCCCTCGCGCGACTCGAACCGGCGGAAGACGGTCCCCTTCCCGACGCCGGCGCGGGCGGCCACCGCGTCCATCGTCACGGCGTCGGCGCCCGACGCGGCGACGAGCTCCTCCGCCGCCGCGAGCAGCGCCTCCCGGTTGCGTGCTGCGTCGCGGCGCTCGGGGGCCGGGGTGCCCAGGAGCGGCAGCAGGGGGCGGGAGGCGGACATCGGCCCCACTGTAGGGAGCGACGTCACACTCCGGGGGCGGAATGAAAACGGACCCCGGTCCGTTTGGCTGGTGACCGTATCCGCCGTACCTGCAGGAGCAGCCATGTCCCAGACCCGCGTCGCCGTCCTCGTCGGCAGCCTCCGCGCCGACTCCGTCAACCGCAAGCTCGCCGAGCGTCTCCGCGACGAGGCGCCTGAGGGCGTCACCCTCGAGCTGGTCGAGGGCCTCGAGCACCTCCCGTTCTACAACGAGGACCTCGACGGCCAGACGCCCCCCGAGGCGGTCACGCAGGTCCGCGCCCGAGTGGCCGCCGCCGACCGCGTGCTGGTCGTCACCCCCGAGTACAACGGCACCATGCCGGCCGTGCTCAACAACGCCATCGACTGGCTCTCGCGCCCCTACGGTGCCGGTGCCCTGGTGGCCAAGCCGTTCGCGGTCGTCGGCACCACCCCCACGCCGTACGGCGGTCGCTGGGCCCACGCCGACGCGAACCGGTCGGCGAACGTCGCCGGAGCCGTGGTGCTGGAGGACGTCACCGTCTCCCAGCCGGGCGTCGACGTCGACGTCCTCAACGACGCGGCCGTCCTCGACCGCATGCGCGGCGCGCTCGACGCGCTCGTGACGCACCAGCAGGCGCCGTCCAGCGCCGCCTGACCCGCGGAGGTACTAGCGTCGGCCCCATGGCCGACCTCCACGACCTGACCGCGCTCGAGCAGGGTGCGCTGGTCCGGCGCCGGGAGGTCTCGAGCCGCGAGCTGGTCGACCACTACCTCGAACGCGCCGACCGTCTCGACACGGTCGGCGCGTTCGTCACGCTGACACCCGACCGCGCGCGTGCCGCGGCAGCGACGGCGGCCGAGGCGGGTGGTCCGCTGGCCGGCGTGCCGACGGCGGTCAAGGACCTCAACCTGACCGCCGGGGTGCGCACGACGTTCGGCTCGGCGGCGTTCGAGGACCACGTGCCCGACGTCTCCGACGGGGTGGTCCTCTCGCTCGAGGACGCCGGGCTGGTCAGCATCGGCAAGACGAGCACGCCCGAGTTCGGGTCACCCTGCTACACCGAGCCCGAGGGGCGGCCGCCCGCGGTGACGCCGTGGGACCGGGCCCGCATGGCCGGCGGGTCCTCGGGCGGCGCGGCCGCGGCGGTCGCCGCCGGGCTGGTGCCCGTGGCGCAGGGGTCCGACGGCGGGGGATCGATCCGCATCCCCGCGTCCTGCTGCGGCCTGGTCGGGCTCAAGCCGTCGCGTGGCCGGATCTCGGGCCACCCGATGTACGGCGACCCCGTCGGGCTGGCGACCGCGGGGCCGATCTCGCGCACCGTGCGCGACGCGGCCGCGATGCTCGACGTCCTCGCCGGCCGACGACCGGGCGACCCGGCCTGGGCGCCACCGCCCCGCGGGACGTTCCTCGAGGCGTGCGACCGGACGCCGGCGCGGCTCCGGGTCGCCCGGTTCGTCGATCCGGTGATCGCGGACGTCCCGGTCGACCCGTCGTCGGTCCGGGCCTGGGAGGACGCCTCCCGCCTGCTGGAGTCGCTCGGCCACGAGGTGGTCGACGTCGGCGTCCCGCTGCCCCGGGAGGCGGTGCCGGTCTTCGAGACCTGCTGGGCGGTGCTCACGGCCCTCTCGGCCGCGCCGGAAGGGCGGGAGCACCTGCTGCGCCCCCTGACCCGGTGGCTCACCGACCGGGGGCGTGCGGTGTCCGGCCCCGAGTTCGGCCTCGCGATCGGCGCCATGCGGCGGTACGCCGCGCAGGCGCTCGTCGCGCTCGCGCCGTACGACGCCGTCCTCACGCCCACGCTGGCGGCCCCGCCGCTACCGGTGGGCGCCATCCGCGACGACGCCGACCCCGCTGCGGACTTCGGGGCGCAGAAGGCCTTCACGCCCTGGACCTCGGCGTGGAACGTGACAGGGATGCCGGCCGTCTCGCTGCCGCTGCACTGGACCGAGGACGGCCTGCCGGTCGGCGTGATGCTCGCCGCCCGGCCCGCGGAGGACGGGCTGCTGCTCGCCCTCGCCGCCCAGGTCGAGGAGGCGGTGCCGTGGGCCCGCCGCCACCCGCCCGGGTGGTGACGTCACCCGAACGTCCAAGGTTCAACCACCCAGTCGGGTGATCGGGGCCGGGACCGGCCACCGGCGATCCGGATGGGTGATTGGCTGAGGCCAGTCCATCTCGCAGGAGCCGGCGATGCCCCCCTCGTCCCCCCGTACGTTCCTGGGCTTCGACGACCCCTGGGAGGTGCTGGCCACACCGGCGCGGCTACGCACCCTGCGGTCGACCGGGCTCGTGGGCGACCGGGAGAACGAGGCGCTGGACCGGCTCACCCGCTTGGCCGCCCGGGTGACCGGCTCGCCGATCGCGCTGGTCTCGCTCATCGAACCGCACCGGCAGTTCTTCTGCGCCGCGCATGGCCTGGACGGTGAGCTCGCGGAGACCCGCCAGACGCCGCTGTCGCACTCCTTCTGCCAGTACGTCGTCGCCAACGACGACCCACTGGTCATCGACGATGCCCGGGAGCACCCCGTGCTCCAGCACAACCCGGCGGTGTGGGAGAACGACGTCACTGCGTACGCCGGGTACCCGCTGCGGGCTCCTGACGGCTCCGTGCTCGGGACCCTGTGCGTGGTCGACCCCGACCCTCGGGTGTGGACCGACGACGAGCTGGCTGCACTGGAGGACCTCGCCGCCACGGCCGAGGGGGAGATCGAGCTGCTGCTGCGACGCCGGGAGAGCAGGCTCAGTGGCGACCGCCTGCAGCGGGTCGTCGACGGGGCTGTCCACACCGCCATCGTCGGCGCCGACGCCGACGGGGTCATCAACCTGGCCAACAGCACCGCGCAGCTCTACCTCGGCGTCGGCGAGGCCGACCTTGTCGGAATCCGGACGCTCGCCGACCTGCGCGGGCGCGGCCTGCTGGCCGGGCCGGACCGCCAGGAGGCCGAGGCCGCGGAGGAGCGGAAGGACCGCGGTGAGTTCGTGGCGTCCTGCTTCGAGCCCCAAGACTGGGCGGTCGTCGATGCCTTCGGCCAACAGCGGATGCTCTCGGTGAGCCACAGCGTGCTGCGCGACGACAGCGACCAGGTCGACGGCCACCTCGTCATGGCCGTGGACGTCAGCGTGCAGCGCGAGGCCGAGCGGAGGCTGCGGGACACGGTGGACAAGCAGGCCGAGGTCGTAACGCGGCTCGAGGAGCTCAACCGGGCCAGGGGCGACTTCATCGCCACGGCCAGCCACGAGCTGCGCACGCCGGTCACGAGCATCCTCGGCTACACCGAGCTGCTCCTCGACGGGGTGGGCGGGGACATGTCGCCGGGGCAGTCGGCCCTCCTGGCCAAGGTGCAGCGCAACAGCGAGCGGTTGCTCGTGCTCGTGCAGGACCTGCTCGACCTGTCCCGCGCGGGGTCGGGGGCCTTCGCGCTCGTCCGCACGACCGTGGACCCGGCGGCCGTGGCCGCCGGTGCCTGGGAGGGCTGGCAGGAGCAGCTGGGTGGGCGGGACCTGAGCACCAGGCTGGACGTCGCACCGGGGCTGCCGACGGTGCGGGGCGACGCGCTGCAGCTCGAGCGGGTGCTGCTCAACCTGCTCGGCAACGCCGCGAAGTACACCGCAGACGGCGGCGTCGTGACCCTCGACGTGCACCACCTCGTCGGCGCCGTCGAGCTCGTCGTCAGCGACACCGGCATGGGCATCGCGCCGGAGGAGCAGGCGGGGCTCTTCACCCCGTTCTTCCGGACCCGGGACGCCCACGAGCGTGCGATCCCCGGCTCGGGCCTCGGCCTGGCCGTGGTCCGGCAGATCGTGGCCGCGCACGACGGCACCGTGGACCTGCGGTCCCGGGTCGGCCGGGGCACCACGGTCACCGTCACCCTGCCGACCGGCTGACGGGGCCCGGGGACGACACAGCCGCCCGACCGGGGCTTACCCGGCAGGCGGCTGCGCGCTCCTGCTCACCGGTCCGTCAGCCGCCTCTCGGCAGGTGGCCGCTCGCAGCGGCAAGGGGTGAGCCCGGGGGCATGATCCGGACCGGCATCGATCCCAACGCCCGTGCACCCGCGCGTCATCCCGTGCTCGGGAGACGAGGTCGTGACCCTCGCCACCGGTTCAGTCGTCGCCGAGCCCCCGGGCGTGCAGGGCGTCGCCCGTCTCGTGGGCCCGGGCCACCACGCGCACCACGAACGGCGTGACGAGGGCCCGCGGCTGACGCTCCAGGCCGCGGGCGCGGGCGGCGTCGCGGGTCTCGAGGGCCAGGCCGATGGTGCCCGGCAGGGCGGCGATCGCGAGGCTGAAGGTCAGCGCCACCCGCTCCGGCGCCACGCCCAGCCGGCGCAGCGGGGAGAGCCAGCGGGTGAGCGCGTCGAGCATCGCGTTGACCGGGGTGGTCGAGGTGACCACGAGCGCGGCCAGGCCCAGGGCGAGGAGGTCGAAGGTGGTCTCCCCGGCCTTGGCGCCGCCATTGACCCACCACTGCACGAGCGCCAGCACGGCGACGACGACGAGCAGGCCGCGCAGTGCCCGGACGAGGGCCGCCAGCGGCACCTGCCCGGCGTACGCCGCCACGACGGCCAGCGCCAGGAACACCGGCGCCGCGGGGAGCGACCGGACGAGCACGACCGAGAGGCTGAAGACCGCGAGGGCCGCCACCTTGGGCCCGACCGGGGAGCGGTGCAGGAGGGTGTCGCCCGGGTGGTGGGTGCCGACGAGGAGCGGGTGGCTCATGACGTGAGGACTCGCCTCATCACCGGGTCCTCACGGCGTCGCGACCGAGGAGACGTAGTGGTCGACGGCCGCCTCGGCGTCACCGTCGAAGACGACCCGCCCCCCGTCGACGACGAGCACCCGGTCGCAGCGGCGAGCCAGCTCGAGGTCGTGGGTGACCAGCACGAGCTGCTGCTCCAGCCCGAGGAGCAGGTCGCCGACCCGCCGGGTGTTCGCCAGGTCGAGCAGCGTGGTCGGCTCGTCGGCCACCAGCACGTCCGGGTCGGTCGCGAGGACCCCGGCGAGCGCGAGCAGCTGCTTCTGGCCGCCGGAGAGGGCGTGGACGGAGACGTCGGCGTGCTCGCGGAGCCCGTACCGGTCGAGCACGGCCAGCGCGCGCCGGCGCCGGCGGTCGGCGTCGCGCTCGTGCCGGCGCAGGGACAGCTCGACGTCCTCCACGCAGGTCGGCATCACCAGCTGCGCCGAGGGGTCGGTGAACGAGAAGGCGACCCGCCGACGTACGGCGGCGCCGTGCCGGGCCACGTCGAGCCCGTCGATCCGGACCGTCCCCGACGTGGGGGTGACCAACCCGTTGAGCAGGCGGGCGAGGGTGGACTTCCCCGACCCGTTGGCGCCGACCAGGCCCACCCGGCGCTCGGTCAGGTGCAACGTCGTCGGAGCCAGGACGGTCCGCTCGGCCACGCCGGCGTCGCCGGCCACGGGGACCACGACCTCCGCGGCGTCGAGCTCGATCACCGCCACGGGCGTCAGCGCCGGTGGAGCAGCTGCGGGAAGGCGCGGTGCACCTCCGCGGCGACCAGCGCGACCAGCGCGGCCTTGAACAGGTCACCCACCCAGAACGGCGCGTCGTACGACGCGGCCTGGACCCAGCTGACGTCGAAGTAGACCTTCATCCCGACGATGCCGAGCGCGTGGTTGAGCAGCACGCCCGCCACCGCGCACGCGAAGACCCAGGACGCGCGGACCTTCCGCGCCGGCCCGGCGACCCGCTGCACCAGCAGGCCGGCCAGTGCGGCCATCAGTGGGAAGGACCACAGGTAGCCCGCGCTCGGCCCGACGAACGAGCCGAGGCCGCCCTCGCGTCCGGAGAAGACGGGGAGCCCGGCCGCGCCCAGCCCGAGGTAGAGCGCGACGGCCAGGAAGCCGCGGGTCGGTCCCAGCAGGCAGCCGGCGAGCAGGACCCCGAAGGTCTGCAGGGTGAGCTGCACATTGCCGCCGCCCAGGGGGACGCCACCGACGACCGCGCAGGCGGCGATCAGGGCTGCGAAGGCGGCGACCAGCGAGAGGTCGGTGGGGCTGAGGGGAGTGCGGCGCCGGGTCGGCTCGTCGGTGGCGCGGCCGGACGCCGGATCGGTCGTGGTCATGGTGGTTCCTGTCTCGGACAGCACCTGAACGGTGGTCAGGTGAACGGTGTTCAGGTTAGGCTGACCGCCGGTGACCGGTCAACGGGCCGCCGGATCGGAGGGTGTGACGTGCGCAACCACCGCGACGACGTCGTCGCGCGGGCGCTCGAGGTGCTGGACGAGTACGGGCTCGCCGACCTGACGATGCGCCGGCTCGGCAAGGAGCTGGGCGTGCAGCCGAGCGCGCTGTACCACCACTTCCCGAGCAAGCAGCTCCTGCTCGCTGCGGTCGCCGACGAGCTGCTGGCCCGCGGTGCCCGGCCGGCCCCGACCGGCACCTGGGAGGACCGCGTCCTGGCGCTCTGCGTGGAGCTGCGGGACGCGATGCTGGCCTACCGCGACGGCGCCGAGGTGGTGGCGACCGTCCACGCCTTCGGCCTCGGGGCGCAGGCGCCGGAGCAGGCGCTGGCACGGGCGGTCGCCGACTCGGGCGCGCCGGAGGACCTGGTGCGCGCCGCCACCCGCACGTTGCTCCACCTCGTCTTCGGCCACAGCATGGACGAGCAGACCCACCTGCAGGCAGGGAGCGCCGGCGCGATCGAGGACGGGCCGCGCGAGCGCTCCGACTTCCGGGTCGGGGTCGGGTTGGTCATCGACGGCGTCCGGGCGCGCGTCGGCGCGGCCGAGCGGCACCGGTAGGGCTCGGCGCCCGCACCGGTCACCCGGCCGCCTGCAGCCGCAGCAGCCGCCGCGGCCAGGTGGCGGTCGCCAGCCCGCCGCCCACCGACCGCTTCTCGAAGTGCAGGTGGCACCCGTCAGGAGCGCCGTCGTCGGAGGCGCGGGCGAACACCGTCCCCGGCTTCAGGCGGTCGCCCGGCTCGACCCGGACCCGGCGGGTGTGGCCGATGACCAGGTCGAAGCCGCGCTTGCGGTTGCGCAGCACCACCGGGGTCGCGCCGTACGCCGGACCGAGGGCGTCGTTGCCCACCACGCGGGCCCAGTACCGGTTGCGCAGCGTGGTCCCGCACGGCATGGCGACGTCGATGCCGTGGTGGAACCCGCGGCCGTCGGCGCACCGCGGGTCGGGGGAGTAATACGGCGCCCGGGTGCAGCCGAACGGGATCATGATGCGGTGCGCGCCGGCGAACCACGGTGAGGTGTAGCGCGTCTTGTCGGAGGTGTAGAAGACCCAGTCCGGGTCGCCGGCCGCGGACGGTGCGGGCGTCGCCAGCGCAGCCAGGAGGAGGACCGGGGCGAGCAGGGCCGACGTCCACGAGCGCATGCCGTCATCCGACCACGCGCCGTGGACGCTCGTCACCCTCCGAGCGACCACCGGTGAAGCAGACGGCAGCCGCCGGCCTGGTTACCACGCGAGGTCGAGCGCCCCGGCGGGCTCAGTCGCCCGTCGGCGACAGCGCCACGATCGCGACGTCGTCGCGGGTGACCCCGTCCTGGAAGTCGACGACCTCCTCGGTCAGGCCGCGCACCAGCGCGCCGACGTCGCTGGGCCCGTACCGGTTGAGTGCGGCCAGCAGCCGGTCGTCGCCGAAGTAGTCGTGCGAGCCGCGGGCCTCGGTCACCCCGTCGGTGTAGACCACGAGCGCCTCGCCCGGCAGCAACCGGAGGTCCGCCTCGTCGTACTCGCGGCCCCCGAGGATGCCGACCAGCGGTCCCCAGGCGTCCAGCTCGACCGGACCGGTCGGACGGAGGACGATCGGCGGGGGATGGCCGCCGGTGCCGATGGTCACCTGCCACGCTCCGCGGTCGGCCCGGCGCAGCCGCAGGAGGACGATCGTGCAGAAGCGCTCGGTCTCGTGGGTACGGACCACCTCGTTGAGCTCGCGCAGCACGTCGGAGGGGCGGTGGTGCAGCACGGCCAGGGCCCGCACGGTGTTGCGGACCAGCGAGGTGACGACTGCGGCCTCGACGCCCTTGCCGGAGACGTCGCCGAGCACGACCACGTGCTCGTCGGGGCCGGTCGAGAAGACGTCGTAGAAGTCGCCACCGACCTCGGTGCCGTCGCCGGCGGGCCGGTACGCCGCCGCCACCCGCAGTCCGTGCAGCTGCGGGGGCACGGGCGGCAGCAGGGTCTCCTGCAGGGTCCGCGCCAGGGCCCGCGCCCGGTCCTCGGCGGCACGCGCCTCGTCGCGTGCCCGCAGCAGGTCCTGCTCGTAGCGGCGCCGCTCGCTCGCGTCGAAGACCGCGACCGAGACCGACCCCTCCGGGGAGCCGTCGTCGACGGTGGCGTTGAGCAGCACCGGCAGGCGTGCGCCGTCCCCACAGTCGAGGTCCAGCGCGATCTCGTGGACCGACCCCTGCATGCGCAGCATCGGGGCGTAGTGGGTCTCGTGGAAGATCTTCCCGCCGGGGGTCAGCAGGTCGGCGAGCCGGCGTCCCACCACGTGCTCGACCGGGCGCCGCGTCCAGCGCAGGAACGTCGCGTTGGCCCACTGCACGGTCCCGTCGGCCGACGTGCTCAGCAGTCCGCAGGGGGCTCGGTCGAGCAGGTCGTCGGCGCGCGCTCGGGCGGGGCCGTCGGCGGTCAGGCCGCCACCCGGTCGCCGAGCCACGTGTCGATCGCGGCGGTCGTCAGCTCCGGCGCGCTCAGCTGCGGGCAGTGACCGGTGGCCTCCAGCACGACCAGGGTCGCGTCGGGCACCTGGTCGGCGACGTACTCCCCGACGGCCAGCGGCGCGATGACGTCCTCGCGGCACTGCAGCACCAGCGTGGGCACAGGCACCCGCGGCAGGTCCGCTCGGTTGTCGGAGAGGAACGTCGCCTCGGCGAACCGGCGGGCGATGTCGGGGTCGGTCCGGCAGAAGGCCTCGGTCAGCTCGTGGCCGAGCTCGGGCCGGTCGGGGTTGCCGACGATGACGGGAGCCATCGCCGAGGACCAGCCGAGGTAGTTGCTGGCGAGGGAGCCGAGCAGCTCGTCGATGTCCTCGCGGGCGAAGCCGCCGGTGTAGCCGTCCTCGTCGATGTAGCGCGGCGAGGGTCCGACCATGACCAGCGAGCCGAACCGGTCCGGCTCGGCGATCGTGGCGAGGGCCGCGATCATGGCCGCGACCGAGTGGCCGACCAGCACGACGTCGCGCAGGTCGAGCGCGCGCACGACGTCGAGGAGGTCCTCGGCGTAGCCCTCGAGGCTCGCGTGCCGTGCCGGGTCGTACGCCGTGGGGTCGCTGCCGCCGGCGCCGGCGAAGTCGAAGGTGACCACCCGGTACCGGTCCGCGAACTCAGGGGCGACGTGGCGCCACATGGTCTGGTCGCAGCCGAAGCCGTGCGCGAAGACGATCGGCCGCGCGCCGTCGGGTCCACGCACGGTGACGTGGTGGCGGGTCATGGCGTCCATGACGTCGACCCTAGTGAAGTGACCGGGTCCTGTCGCCTTCGCGGTGGTCACCGACCGCGAAAGGGCGCCAGGAGGTCGGCGGTTGCGATCGGTCACGGGTCGTTGTCGGAGCCGCCGTCGGTGCTGCGGGCGGTGCTCCCGCCGTGCCAGTCCAGGATGAGGAACGTCGCGTCGTCCTCGGGCTGGCCGTCCACGTGCCTGTCGAAGGCCAGCGCGATGGCCTGGGCGGCGTTGCGCGGGTGCAGGTCCCTGGTACGGGCGATGTGGCCGTCCAGATCGAAGCTGTCTGCCGACCGTTCGAACATCCCGTCGGTGAGCAGCACCAGCCTGTCGCCCGGCTCCAGCTCGACGTCGTGGACCGTGTAGACCTCGCCCCCTCGACCGAAGTCGAGGCCGAACGGCGGGTCGGGTGCGAGGTCGAGGGTGCTGACCTGGTCGCCCCTGCTCAGGCGTGGCGGCGGGTGGCCCGCGTTCACCACCCGTGCGGTCACCGGCATGCCCTCTGCGTCAGCGTCGTCGCCCGAGATGACGGGAACCTCGAGGACGACGCCGGTGGCGTAGTCCTCCGGCTCGGCGTGCCTGATCAGCGCGTCGGCGGCAGCGATCGCCTGGGCGTGCAGGTCGCCGCCGCCGCGTCTCGCCCGCCTCATGGCGTTGACGGTCAAGGTCGCCAGCAGGGCAGCGTTGACGTGGTGACCGACGGCGTCGATGAGGCTCACGGAGAGCCGGTCCAGGGAGGCGGTGTAGTCGAAGGTGTCACCGCCGGCGGTGCTGCTCGGCTCGAGCCAGCCGGAGAGGGTGAAGGCCCCGCCCTCGCAGACGAACGCCTGGGGCAGCAGCCGCCGCTGGATCTCCATCGCCAGCGCGAAGGACTCGGATCGACGTGCGACCTCGTACTCGTCGGTGTGACGCTGGTTGGCCACCAGGATGTAGCCGAGGACGTGCGCGACGGCGCTGAGGTGGTCGAGCACGTCGGCGGGCACGGTGTCGCTGCCACCGAGACCGACCTCGAGGACACCCAGCGCGTCGCCGCGCACGGTCACCGGCACCCACCACGCCCCGTCCGACTGCAGCCGCTGGTCGCGCCACGCGCGGCCTGCCGGAGTGTCCTCGACCGCGAGGCGCTGACCGTCGGGGAGCCGCCGCAGCGCCTGACCTGCGGTGTCCGCGATCCAGAACCGCACCTGCTCCGCTCCTACCGAGCTCCGCAGGAGATCGGCAGCGGTCGCCACCGCTGCGGCCGGCGAGGCGTTCTCCGCGGCGCGCAGGAACGCGCTGACGTCGACCATCAGAGTCCCCCCACGGGCCCCAGCCTGCCCTACCGGCCGCGGGCGTCAGGCTCCCGGTGTCGCCAGCACGTCGCGCGCCACGTCGACGAGCCGGCGCCTGCTGCTGCGGGCGCTGTCCCGCATCAGGGCGAACGCCTCCTCGACGCTGCATCCCTCGAGCTGGGCGAGGGCGCCCTTGGCCTGCTCCACGACGATGCGGCTGTTCAGGGCCAGCTGCAGCTGCTCGGCCAGCCGCTCGGCCTCCAGGACTGCGCACTCCTGGAGCAGCGCGATGGTGGCGATGTCGGCCAGCGACTGGACCACCCGCGTGTCGGCCTCGTCGAAGTGCGCCTGGACCGTTCCGAACAGGTTGAGCGCGCCGATCGCCTTGTCGCGCAGCCACGCAGCGGGAGCGCCGCGGCGCGCCACTCGACGTCGGTGTGCCTTGCACACCGGATGGGTACCGTCCAGGCAGACCACTGCGTCGTACCACCCCGGACCCCGGAGGACGCGTGCGAGCAGAGCGTCGCCCGCCGGGGTGTTCGCTCATCTTGACGAGGTGGCCGGACGACTCATGGGGGGTCTGGTGGGCGTACTTCGGCAACAACGGCGCAGCGGCGGACGTCGTGTGCCCCGGTCCAGTCCGGTCGGCCGGATCAGCGAGCCGGCCTCGATCGACCTCGAGTCGCTCCTGGCGCGGGCATCGACGGGCGACCAGGACGCCTTCGCGGCGATCTACGACGCGACTGCCCCCCGGCTCTACGGCGTGGCCTCCCGACTCTCGGCGAGCCCGGCCGAGGCCGAGGACCTCGCCTCGTCGGCCTACCTCGACATCTGGCGGGCAGCGGCGCATTTCGACGCGCAGCGCTGCAGCGCCCTGCTCTGGATGGTCGCGGCGGTCCACCGCCGAGCCTCGGGCGCGGACGGCGGCAGGGGGCCCGCGTGGCACGGCGGCTGACCCCCGGACGCACCAGGACGGGGGCCGGGCGGGTCAGGCGGGACCGACGTCGAGCAGCTGCTCGCACTGCAGGACGAGCCGTCGGCGGAGGTCCTGCGACCGGTCGGTGAACTCGCGCTGCCGGGCGGCGTACTCCTGCTTGCCCTCCGGGGTCTCCACCCGCACCGGGGTCCACTCCTCGCCGGTGTGGTCCAGCCGGAGCCCGGTGAGGTCGTACGGCGCGGCACGCATGTCGAGGACCCGGATGTCCCAGGCCAGCTCGAAGCAGTCGGCCACCAGGTCGGAGTCGATCATCGGGCTCAGCCGGAATGCGTGCTTGTAGAGGTCCATCCCCGCGTGCAGGCAGCCCGGCTGCTCGAACGCAGCCCGGTCGGCACTGGTCGGCCGCAGCGTGTTCAGTGGGCGCGCGGGCTCGGTGAAGAACCGGTAGGCGTCGAAGTGCGAGCAGGTCACGCGGTGCGACTCCACCACGGCGTCGGTCCCGTCCGGGCCGAGGCGCAGCGGCCAGGCCGCGTGCCGTGTCTCGTCCTCGGCCAGCCGGTAGACCATCGCCCACTCGTGCATGCCGAAGCAGCCGAAGGCCGGCGCACGCCCCGCCGTCGCGCTCAGCAGGGCGTGCAGCGACTCGACCAGCGGCCGCTGCGCCGCGACGTGCTCGTCGGAGACGTGGACCACCGGCCCCCCGGTGGTCGAGCACCCGTGCTCGGTGGTCGAGCCGGTGTCCTCGGTGGTCGAGCCGGTGTCCTCGGTGGTCGAGCACCCGTGCTCGGTGGTCGAGCCTGTCGAGACCACGTAGCCCTTCAGCCGGGCGTGCTCGGGCGCGTCGCGCAGGCCGACGCCGTGGCCGGGGTGCCAGCGGCGCAGCTGCGCCGGCCGGTGCGAGTAGTAGGTGAAGAGGAAGTCGTGCACGGGGTGCTTCACGCCGTCCTCGCGGCGGGCCAGGTGCGGGCGGAGGAAGGTGTCGACGCGGGCCGCGTGCGCCGCCGCCCGGGCCTGCCACTCGGCCGCCTCCAGCACCTCCACGGGCGTCGATGGTAGGTCGATAGGGTCGGGCTGTGCGCATCGCGAGATTCACCACCGGCGAGGAGCCCCAGTACGGCGTCGTCACGGGCGACCTCGACGAGTTCGGCCAGCCCGACGAGGACGCCGTGGTGGTCGCCCTCGCGGGTGACCCTCTCTACGTCGGGGTGAAGCTGCTCGAGCAGGAGCACCGGCTCGCCGACGTCCGCCTCCTCGCGCCGGTGCTCCCGCGCAGCAAGGTGGTCGGCATCGGGCGGAACTACGCCGCGCACGCCGCCGAGATGGGGAACGACGTGCCGAGCGAGCCCCTGATGTTCCTCAAGCCCAACACCAGCGTCGTCGGGCCCGGCGACCCGATCTTCTACCCGCCGCAGACGAGCAACCTGCACTTCGAGGGCGAGCTGGCGGTGGTCATCGGGCGGATCTGCCGGGACGTGCCGCCCGAGCAGGCGACCGACGTCATCCACGGCTACACGATCGCCAACGACGTGACCGCCCGCGACCTGCAGAAGGGTGACGTGCAGTTCACCCGCGCGAAGGGGTTCGACTCCTTCTGCCCGCTCGGGCCGTGGATCGAGACCGACCTCGACCCGCAGCACTTCGCCGACGGGGTCCGGGTGCAGACCTACCTCAACGGCGACCTCCAGCAGGACGGCTCGACCGCGGACCTGATCTTCGACGTCCCGACGCTCGTGTCGTACGTCTCGAGCGTGATGACGCTGCTCCCCGGCGACGTCATCCTCACCGGCACCCCCGAGGGTGTCGGTCCGATGGAGGTCGGTGACGAGGTCGAGGTCTCGATCGCCGGCCTCGGCACCCTCACGAACAAGGTGGCACAGCGTTAAATGGTCTCGACAAGCTCGACCGGCGAGAAGCCCGTCCGCGTCCGCATGGCCCCCAGCCCGACCGGCAGCCCCCACGTCGGCCTGGTCCGCACCGCGCTCTTCAACTGGGCCTTCGCGCGCCACCACGGTGGCGACTTCGTCTTCCGGATCGAGGACACCGACCGCGAGCGCAGCACCCAGGAGTCCTACGCCGCCATCCTGGAGCTGATGCGGTGGCTCGGCCTGGACTGGGACGAGGGGCCGGAGGTCGGCGGCCCGCACGGGCCCTACCGCCAGTCCGAGCGCGGCGACCTCTACCGCGACGTGCTGGCCCGGCTGCGGGAGTCACGGTTCACCTACGACTGCTACTGCACCAACGAGGAGGTCGAGGCGCGCCGCAAGGCTTCGGGCTCCAAGGTGTTGGGGTACGACGGCTTCTGCCGCGACCTCTCGGCTGAGCAGGTCGCGGCCTTCCAGGCCGACGGGCGCCGCCCCGTCGTGCGGTTCCGGATGCCCGACGGCTCGGTCACCTGGGACGACCTGGTCCGCGGCCCGGTGACCTTCGAGACCCGGTTCGTGCCCGACTTCGCGCTCTGCCGGGCCAACGGCGACCCGCTCTACACGCTGGTCAACCCGGTCGACGACGCGAGCATGCGGATCACCCACGTGCTGCGCGGCGAGGACCTGCTCTCCAGCACCCCGCGCCAGATCCCGCTGCACCACGCGCTCGTGGAGCTCGGCATCGGCGAGGCGGTGCCGCAGTTCGGGCACCTGCCGTACGTCATGGGCGAGGGCAACAAGAAGCTCTCGAAGCGCGACCCCGAGGCGCACGCGCTGGCCTACCGCGACCAGGGCTTCCTCCCCGAGGGGCTGCTCAACTATCTCGCCCTCCTCGGCTGGGCGATCGCCGCCGACCGCGACGTCTTCTCGCTCGAGGAGATGGTGGCGGCTTTCGACATCGGTGACGTCAACCCCAACCCGGCCCGCTTCGACCTGAAGAAGGCCGAGGCGATCAACGCCGCGCACATGCGCCAGCTGACGGTGGAGCAGGTGACCGAGCGGGCGCTCCCGTTCCTCGTCGAGGCAGGGGTCGTCGAGGAGGGCTCCGCCGCCCACCGGGAGCTGCTGGACCGGGCCATGCCCCTGGTGGCGGAGCGGATCAACAAGCTCGTCGAGGCCGTCGACATGCTGGGCTTCCTCTTCGTCGCCGAGGAGGACTTCGCCCGCGACGAGGCGGACGCCGCGAAGCTGCTCGACGAGAAGGGCCTGGAGGCCGTGCGCGCGTCGTACGACGCCCTCGACGGGCTCCCGGAGTGGACGACCGAGGCGATCCAGCAGGCCCTGCAGGACAGCCTCGTCGACGGCCTCGGGCTGAAGCCGCGCAACGCCTTCGGCCCGGTGCGCGTCGCGGTGACGGGGCGTCGGGTCTCGCCGCCGCTCTTCGAGTCGATGGAGCTGCTCGGCCGCGACCGCAGCCTGTCCCGGCTCCGCGCCGCGCTCGGCTGAGGGCGGCGACGTGACGCAGCCGGCGGTCGCCCCCGCGCCGCGGACCCACGAGGGCCTCACGTACGAGCGGCTGCACCGGCTCGGCCCGCGGGGCTGGTGGCGCCCGGTGGTCGGGGTGATCCTCCTCGTCGTGCTCGTGCTGCTCCTGCAGGTGGTCCTCACCGCGGCGCTCAGCGTCTACCTGCTGGCGCGCGGTACGACCGCGGAGGAGGCGCTCGACCAGCTCGCGGGCGACCCGGTCACCCCGGCGTTCCTCGCGCTGGTGAACGCCGGCTGGGCGCTGGCGATCCCGGCGGTGTGGCTGGTCGGCTTCGCGCTGCACCGGCTGCGCCCCGGCTGGGTGTCGTCGGTGGCGCTGCGGCTGCGCTGGCGCTGGTTCGCCACCTGCTTCGGACTGGCCATCGCGGCGCTCCTGGTGACGTTGGTCGTCTCGGCGCTGCTGCCGGCCCAGGGCGCCGGCACCGAGGTGTCCGGCACGCTCAACCCCTGGACCGACACCGTCCGTGACTTCACGCTCGTGGTGGTCCTGCTCACCCCGCTGCAGGCAGCGGGGGAGGAGTACGCCTTCCGGGGGTACCTCACCCAGGCCTTCGGCGGCCTGGTCCGCGCCCGCTGGGTCGCGGTGCTGGTCCCCGCCCTGCTCTTCGCGTTCGCCCACGGGGTCGGCCAGGACCTCCCCATCTTCTTCGACCGGTTCGCCTTCGGTGTCGTCGCAGGCGTCCTGGTGATCCTCACCGGCGGCCTCGAGGCGGGCATCGCCATGCACGTGCTCAACAACTTCCTCGCCTTCGGCATCGCGCTGGCGTACGGCGACATGACCACGGCGCTCAACCCGACCGGGGGCACCTGGTGGAGCATCCCGGTGACGCTGACCCAGTCGGTGACCTACCTGCTGCTCGCCGTCCTCGTGGCCCGCCGCATGGGCCTGCGGACGACGGTGGACCGGGCCGTTTTGGAGCGCCGAATCCCTCACGTGTAAGGTTCTCGACCGTGCCCACCGCCTCGGCGGAGGGCGCCAGCAGGCCGACTTAAGTCGAGTTGGTCAGTGGGATATGGTGTAATTGGCAGCACGACTGGTTCTGGTCCAGTTAGTCTAGGTTCGAGTCCTAGTATCCCAGCGAGATCGAAGCCTTGATTCCTGGTCAGGGCCTCGATTTTGTGCGGACGAAGGCCCCGGCTAGAGTTCCGCAGGTCGCTCGCGAGAGCGACAGGAAATACCCCTGCACCACCAGCAGTTCAAACTGAACAACACATGCCCCGTTCGTCTAGCGGCCCAGGACGCTGGCCTCTCACGCCGGAAGCACGGGTTCGAATCCCGTACGGGGTACCACCGAGGATGGCCCAGAGCAGTCAGGAATGACGCTCTGGGCCTTCTCTGTTTCCCGGTCCTCTGGCTCGCGGGCCTGAGATCGCCTCAGGTGCACAGGCCGGCGGCTCGCGCGGCGCGCTCCTCCTCGGAATTTCGGCCGCCCGAGCCCCCGCCCGAGCCCCCGCCCGAGCCCCCGCCCGAGCCGTCGCCAGCGCCGGGCGCCTCGTCCGCGCTGATCTTGGTGTCGGCGAACGCCTTGCCGAGCGGTTTGTCCGCGGCGGTCCGTCGCCACAGCCGCTTCGCCTCGCGGGCCCACTGCAGCCGGTTCGCGTCCGCCGGGTAGGCCTCGACCGGCACGGTGACGAACTCGATGCCAGCGAGCCCCGTCTCCTGGAACTGCATCGCGAGGTCGACCAGCTCGGTGACCTGGTCGATGCCCTCGTCGACCCGGAGCGAGCCGACGACCGCGCTGAGGAAGTCCCGCACCTTCATCGGCTGGCTCAGGGTGCCGGCCGAGAACAGCTCGTTGACCATGGAGGCGAGGAACGCCTGCTGCCGCTTCATCCTGCCGATGTCACCGGTGGCCGAGAGGACGGTGCGCTCGCGGATGTAGTCGAGGGACTGGTCGCCGTCGAGCACCTGGGTGCCGGCCTCGAGGTGGATGCCGTGGCTCGGGTCGTCGACCTCCTGCGGCAGGCAGACCGTCACGCCGCCCAGCGCGTCCACCATGTCCTTGAAGGCGCCGAAGTCCAGCACCAAGAAGTGGTCGATCCAGAGCCCGGTCAGGTCCTCGACCGTCCGCACCGTGCAGAGCGGCCCGCCGTCGGCGAACGCGGTGTTGAACATGACGTCCTGCGCAGCCGGCACGGTCTCGCCCGTCTCGGTCTCGCACGCGGGGCGGTCGATCATCGCGTCGCGCGGGAGGCTCACGCCGTACGCCTCCTGCCGGTCGGCGGAGACGTGGAGCAGGATGGTGACGTCCGAGCCGCCGCTGCCCTCCTCGCCGTCGATGCCGCACCCCTCGCAGGTCCGGTCGTCGGTGCCCATGACGAGGATGTTGAGCGGCTCGCGCGGGCCGGGAGCAGCCGGCTTGAGCTCCGTGCCGGGCACGCGAGGGATGGCGAGCCCGGGCGCGAGGTCCTCGTCGAGCTGCCGGACGGCGAGCGCGACGCCGGCCCCGGTGACGGCGGCGACCAGGAGCTGGGTGAGCACGACGACCCGCAGGACGGTACGGCGGTAGGTGCGCGTGCTCACCCGGTCATCGTGGCAGGGGCTCCCCGACGCAAGCCCGGTGACGGGCGGTCGGCCACCTGCGGGTGGGCTGCTGGATCTGCGGGATCGCGGCCGGTGGCGGTGTCCGATTCCCGCCGGACACGCGGCGCGGAGTGGGCGAGGATGGGGCCATGGCCATCGACGTGCGCAGGGACGCCCGGGACCCCGAGTCCTGCTACCGCGCCGTGCTCGCCCGCGACCGGCGGTTCGACGGCATCTTCTGGACCGGCGTCCGGACGACCGGCATCTACTGCCGGCCGTCGTGCCCCGCCCGCACCCCGGCGTACGCCAACGTGACGTTCCACCCGAGCGCGGCCGCGGCCCAGGGCGCCGGCTTCCGGGCGTGCAAGCGGTGCCTGCCCGACGCCACCCCCGGCAGCCCGGAGTGGGACGTCGCCGCCACCGTCGCGGGCCGGGCGATGCGGCTCATCGCCGACGGCGTCGTCGACCGCGAGGGCGTCGACGGCCTCGCCCGCCGGGTCGGCTACACCCCACGTCACCTCTCGAGGATCCTGCTGGCCGAGCTCGGCGCGGGTCCCCTCGCCCTGGCTCGGGCTCGCCGGGCCCAGACGGCGCGCGTGCTGATCGAGACCACGGGCCTGTCCTTCACCGACGTCGCGTTCGCCGCCGGCTTCAGCAGCGTGCGGCAGTTCAACGACACGGTCCGCGAGGTCTACGGCGCGTCGCCGACGCAGCTGCGTGGCGGCCGGGCCGACGGGCGGATGGATGCGCGCTCGGTCGTCGGGTCCGAGGCCGGGGTCCTCCGCCTCCGGCTGGCCGTGCGCACTCCCTTCGCGGGTCGGGCGCTGCTCGACTTCCTGGCCCACCACCTCGTCCCCGGCGTGGAGGTGGCCGGCGACGGCTGGTACGCCCGGACGCTCGACCTGCCGCACGGGCCGGGCACCGTCCGCCTCGACCTCGCCGACGAGCTGGAGGGCGCCCGCACCGCGTTCGTGCCGGCCACCTTCACCCTCCACGACCTGCGGGACACGACCGCGGCCGTCGAGCGTGTCCGCCGGCTGCTCGATGCGGACTGCGACCCCCTCGCGGTCGCGGAGCACCTCGGCGCCGACGCCCTCCTCGGCGCGCTCGTCCGCCGGTGGCCCGGTCTCCGCGTCCCCGGCCAGGTCGACGGCGACGAGACCGCCCTGAGGACCGTGGTCGGCCAGCAGGTCAGCGTCGCCGGGGCCCGCACGGTGACCGGCCGGCTGGTCGCGGCCCATGGCCGGCCGGTGGTGACCCACGTCCCTGGCCTGACCCACCTCTTCCCGCGCCCCGCCGCGCTCGCCGGGGCGGACCCGGCCACGCTCCCGATGCCGCGGGCGCGCGGTCGTGCGCTCGTGGGCCTGGCGTCCGCGCTCGCCGCGGGCAAGGTGCCGCTGGACCGACGGGCCGACCGTGCCGAGGTGCGTCGCCGGCTCCTCGAGCTCCCCGGCGTCGGTCCGTGGACGGCCGACTACGTCGCGATGCGCGCCCTGGGCGACCCCGACATCTTCCTGCCCACCGACGTCGGCGTCCGCAGGGCGCTGACGACGCTCTCGCCCGGCGCGCCGGTGCCCGACCCCGCCGCCGTCGCCGACCGCTGGCGACCCTGGCGCTCCTACGCGCTGCTCCACCTCTGGAGCACGCTCATCCCGCCGGTCCCCGACGAGCCGGACGCCACCGGCCCGCCCGTCGCGCGCCGCACCGACCCGCTCGACCACCTTCTGGAGGCCTGACATGTGGACCATCATCGACAGCCCGGTCGGCGAGCTGCGGCTCGTCGAGCACCGTGGGGCGCTCACCGCGATCGAGTTCGCGCCGTTCGCCGAGGCCGACGGCCGGGTCCGCGGTGACCGGGACGACCGGCACCCCCTGCTGGGGGAGGCGGCGCGCCAGCTCACGGCGTACTTCCAGCGGGACCTCAAGGAGTTCGACCTCCCGCTCGCGCCCGTCGGCAGCGACTTCCAGCAGCGCGTCTGGCGCGCGCTGCAGGGGATCGGGTACGGCGAGACGGCGTCCTACGGCCAGGTCGCCACGAGGCTCGGGATGACCCCCGCGGCCTCCCGCGCCGTGGGGCTGGCCAACGGGCGCAACCCGATCCCCATCGTGGTGCCGTGCCACCGGGTGATCGGCGCCGACGGCACCCTCACCGGGTACGCCGGCGGGCTGCCGCGCAAGCAGCTGCTGCTGGGGCTGGAGCAGGAGGGGCTCTTCTGACGCCGCGTGCTGCTGAGCGTGCGCCAGGGCGCACGCTCAGC
>NZ_JBNCOG010000008.1:0-131089 GCF_051280745.1 Nocardioides ureilyticus
GCGGCCGGCATCTCCTGATGGACGCCACGACACAGGTGCCGGCCGGGGACGAGGTCGTCCTCTCCCTGGCCGGCATCACCAAGCGGTTCGGAGCCGTGCAGGCCCTCTCCGACGTCTCGATCGACGTCCGGGCCGGCGAGATCGTCGCCCTCGTCGGTGACAACGGAGCCGGCAAGTCGACGCTGGTCAAGGTGATGGCGGGGGTCTACCAGCCCGACGCCGGCGACATCACCTTCGACGGCCGGAAGGTGAGCATCGCCGGTCCGGGCGCGGCCAAGGAGCTGGGCATCGCCACCGTCTTCCAGGACCTGGCGCTGTGCGACAACCTCGACGTCGTCGCCAACCTCTTCCTCGGCCAGGAGCGCCGTCACGGTCCGGTGCTCGACGAGATCGCGATGGAGAAGGAGGCGTGGCGGCTGCTGCGCAGCCTCTCGGCCAAGATCCCGTCGGTGCGGATCCCGATCGCGGCGCTCTCGGGCGGCCAGCGCCAGACCGTCGCCATCGCCCGGTCCCTGGTCGGCAAGCCCAAGGTCGTGATGCTCGACGAGCCGACCGCCGCCCTCGGCGTCGCGCAGACCGCCGAGGTGCTCAACCTCGTCGAGCGGCTGCGGGAGACCGGGCTGGGCGTCGTCCTGATCACCCACAACATGGCCGACGTCCAGGCGGTCGCCGACCGGATCGTCGTCCTCCGGCTGGGCCGCAACGCTGCGGAGTTCCACGCCCAGGACGTCACCAGCGAGGACCTGGTGGCCGCGATCACCGGCGCCTCCGAGAACGCCGTGACCGCCCGGGCCCAGCGGGCGAGCGCTGCAGCCGCGAGCGCCGGAGCAGCACGGGGAGGGAGTTCTTCATGAGCGAGCGCACACTCGAGGGCACGCCGCCGCAGGTGGCCGCCGACGCGGAGGACGAGCGCCTCATCCGCGACGTCGGCCTGTCCGGCCAGCTGCGTGCCTTCTGGGGCCGGGTCAAGAGCGGAGAGCTCGGCATGCTCCCCGTGATCCTGGGGCTGATCGTCATCTGCGTCGTCTTCCAGCTCAACGAACCGACCTTCCTCTCCAGCAAGAACCTGGTGTCGATCACCCAGTTCGCCGCGCCGACCGGCGTCATCGCGCTCGGGATCGTGCTGGTCCTGCTGCTCGGCGAGATCGACCTGTCCGTGGGCTCGGTCTCCGGGTTCGCCGCGGCATCGATGGCGGTGCTCGTCGTCAACGAGGGTGTCCCCCTGGCGCTGGCGATGCTCGCGGGCACCGGCATCGGCCTGGCGATCGGCTGCTTCTACGCGTTCCTCTACGTGAAGCTGGGCGTCCCGAGCTTCGTCTTCACCCTGGCGGGGCTGCTGGCCTTCCAGGGAGCGCTGCTCTACGTGCTGGGGCGCCAGGGCACGATCGTGCTGCCGCAGGACTCCGGGCTGCGGGAGTTCGCCCGCAACAGCTTCCTCACCGACGCCCAGGCGTACGCCCTCGTGGCACTGGTGGTGCTCGTGTACGTCGCGAGCCAGCTGGTCGGCATCCGCCGGCGTGCCGCTGCCGGCCTGACGCCGGGCAGCCCGGTCGCGGTCGCGGTGAAGGCGGTGCTGCTCGCCGCCGGCCTGGGGTTCCTCACCTACTACCTGGGCATCGACCGGGGGTGGAGCTACCTGCCGGTGCTCTTCGTGCTGCTGGTGGTGGTGATGGACTTCGCGCTGCGCCGCACCCGCTGGGGACGGCACGTGTTCGCCACCGGTGGGAACGAGGAGGCCGCGCGCCGCTCGGGCATCAAGGTGACCCGCGTCTACGTCTCGGTCTTCGCGCTGACCTCGTCGTTCGCGGCGCTCGGCGGCATCCTCCTGGCCGGGCAGCTGACGTCGGTCTCGCAGAGCAGCGGCACCACCGACACCAACCTGACCGCCATCGCGGCAGCCGTGATCGGCGGGACCAGCCTCTTCGGCGGTCGCGGCTCGGCGTACTCCGCGCTGCTCGGCATCATCGTGCTCCAGGCCATCCAGAGCGGACTGAACCTGATGAACGTCGACTCCTCGGTGCGGTTCATCGTCACCGGGCTGGTGCTGCTGCTGGCGGTGGCGATCGACTCGGTCTCGCGCCGGCTCCGCTCCTCCAGTGGTCGGGGTTAGCGCCCGGGCCGGCTCAAGACGACGAGACCCCCGCAGGCACCAGCCTGCGGGGGTCTCGCCGTGTGAGGTCGATCGTCAGGCAGGAGCCTGCGTGCCGACCGGGCCGTCCAGCTTCTTCTTGCCGATGAAGCCGAGCGCGAGCATCGCGGCGGCCAGGAAGAAGTGCAGCCAGTTGTCAGCGGTGTTGAGCGGCACGAAGTTCGCCGTGCTCTCGTGTCCGATGACGAGGCCGTAGATCCACAGCAGGGCGTAGATGGCCCCGCCCCAGATCAGGTAGTGGGCGGCAGCCCGGGGGTTCTTCGCGACGGCGAGGCCGACGATGCCGAAGAGCAGGTGGACGATGTTGTGCAGGATCGAGACCTGGAAGAGGCCGATGAGCATGGCCTCGCTCTCGTGGCCCGCGAACTGCATCTGGTCGTAGTTCGTGGTGATGCCGGGGATGAAGCCGGCGATGCCGACCAGCAGGAAGACAGCGCCGAACAGCATGGCGACGGTCTTCAGGAAGCGGGCGGCGTCGTCGTTGTGGCCGCGTCCGGTGTGAGTGGCGTCCATCGCGGTTCCTTTCGTGAGGGAGCAGTGCACTCCGGGTACCCACTTCCGGGGATGAGAGCCCTCTGGCTCGTCCAATTGGGCGAGGCAGTCCTCACGCGGATGCCGGTCGCCGATCGTGGGCACTACGTGGAGGTACGGGAACGCAACGCGACGACCGTCCCCTCGACGGTGCAAGGAGAACGGCATGCCACAGCTGGTCCTCTGGCTCTGGGCGGCGACCGCCTTCGTCGGCGCCTACATGTTCAGCTTCACGCTCGGCGCCGCCCGGTCGCGTGCTGAGGCGGAGCCGGGCCAGCCGACGAGCAAGCTGCCTCCGCTCGTGCTCTTCGTGCACCCGTTCTTCGGCCTCACCGGCCTCGCGACCTGGATCGGCTACCTCGCCACCGGTGACCGGGCCCTGGCCTGGACCACCCTGGGCGTGCTCGTCGCGGGCGCGGGCATCGGCGACGTGCTGCTGGCCAAGACGGTGCGGTCGCGCAAGGAGGCCGGGGTCACGGTCGAGGACCGCATCCCCACGGTGGCGATGGTGAGCCACGGCCTGCTCGCCACGGCCACCATCGGCGTCGTCCTCCTGGTCTGCCTCGGTGTCGGCAACGGGCCGGAGGTCGCCGACCACGACTACGGCGAGGGCGCCGCGGTGGGCTCGGTGCGCTGAGACGGCGCTGAGACGGTCCCGACGGCTGAGACGGCTCAGGCGCCGGGGGCCCCGGCGCCCACCTCCTCCAGGGCGGCGGCCACCGCGTCGATCCCACGCTCGACCTCCGCGAAGCCGGTGCTCAGCGGCGAGAGGCCGATGCGCAGGCCGGCCGGCGGGCGGAAGTCCGGGATCACGCCGTCGCGCCACAGCACCGCGGTGACCTCCCGGAAGGCCGGGTGCTCGAGCATCACGTGCGCGCCCCGCGCGGCGGGGTCCCGCGGGCTCGCCAGCCGGACGCCGTACGCCGCGAGCCGCTCGTCGGCCAGCGCGACCGCGTGCGCGGTCAGCGCCATGCCCTTGGCCCGGACCGCCGCGATCCCCGCCTCCTCGAGGAGGTCGAGCATCGCCTGCATCGGCTGCATGGCCAGCACAGGTGGCGTGCCGGTCAGCAGTCGCCGGACCGTCGGCGCCGGCTCGTAGGACGGACCCATCGCGAACGGGTCGGCGTGGCCCATCCACCCCCACAGCGGCTGCTGGAGGTGGGGCAGCAGCGCCGCGCGGACGTAGGCGAACGCCGGTGAGCCCGGCCCGCCGTTGAGGTACTTGTAGGTGCAGCCCACGGCCAGGTCGACGCGCCAGGCGTCGAGCTCGACCGGCACCGAGCCGACGGAGTGGCTGAGGTCCCAGACCACGAGTGCCCCGGCCTCGTGGACGAGGGCCGTCAGTCCCTCGACGTCGGCCACGTGCCCGGAGCGGAAGGCGACGTGGCTGAGCAGCACCAGCGCCGTCTCCTCGCCGAGCGCCGGTGCCAGGTCGTCGGCGGTCACGCCGCCCTCGGGATCCGCCTCCACCCACCGGACGTCGAGGCCGCACTCGGCGGCCACGCCCTCGACGAGGTACCGGTCGGTCGGGAAGTTGTCGCGGTCGACGACCACCTCGCGGCGGCCCGGTCGCGCCGCGACGCCGGCGCGCAGCAGCTTGTAGAGCAGCACCGACGTGGAGTCGCCGACCACCACCTGGCCGGGTCCGGCGCCCAGCACCACCCGGCCCAGGCGGTCACCGACCCTGGTCGGCTCGTCCATCCAGGCCTCGTCCCAGCTGCGGATCAGCCGGTCGCCCCACGGTCCGGCGACGAAGTCGCCGAGCCGCCCGGCGACGTCCGCGACCGGCCGGCCCAGCGAGTTCCCGTCGAGGTAGGCGACGACGGCCGGGTCGTCCGAGCCCACGAAGCGCGAGCGGTACGACGCGAGCGGGTCGGCCGCGTCGAGCTCGGCGGAGCGGGACCGGGCCGGGCCGCTCACGAGCCGACCTCGCCGCGCACGGCGTACAGCTCGGGGAAGAAGGTGAGGTCGAGCGCCCGGCGGAGGAAGTCGACGCCGGAGGAGCCGCCGGTGCCGCGCTTGAAGCCGATGGTGCGCTGCACGGTGCGCAGGTGGCGGAAGCGCCACTCCTGGAAGTTGTCCTCCAGGTCGACGAGGTCCTCGCAAGCCTCGTAGAGACCCCACGGCAGGTCGCGCTCCTCGTAGATCCGGCGGAAGACCGGGACCAGGTCGGGGCGGTACTCCCACGGCTGGCGGACGTCGCGCTCGAGCACGTCGGCGGGCACCTCGAGCCCGGCGCGGGCGAGCAGCCGCAGGAACGCGTCGTAGAGGGTGGGCTCCTCCAGCAGCCCGCCGAGCAGGGCGTGCGCCTCCGGCTCGGACTCGAAGACCTTGAGCATGGCCGGGGCCTTGTTGCCGAGCACGAACTCCACGGCGCGGTACTGCGCGGACTGGAAGCCCGAGCTGCTGCCCAGCGCGCCGCGGAACTCGGCGTACTCGCGGGGGGTGAGGGTGGCCAGCACCGACCACTGCTGGATGAGGGTCCGCTGGATGGCCTTGACCCGGGCGAGGCACTTCAGGGCGGGTGCGAGGTCGTCGCGGTCCATGAGCGCGCGGGCCTCGCGGAGCTCGTGGAGCACCAGCTTGAGCCAGAGCTCGCTGGTCTGGTGCTGCACGATGAAGAGCAGCTCGTCGTGGTGCTCGGGGTCGCTGAGCGGGTGCTGGGCCGAGAGCAGCCGGTCGAGGTCGAGGTAGCGCCCGTAGCTCATGGCGGCGCGGAAGTCGGTCCGGACCCCCTCCTCGAGCGGGCGGTGCGACGGTGGGCGGCTCATGGCCCGACGGTAGCGCGGCCGGAGACCTGCTCAGGCGTGGCCGCGGGCCGCCCAGCCGTCCAGCTCGGGGTCGTGCACGACGTCCGCCCGCAGGCCGGCCGCCTCGAGCAGGGCGCGGCTCCCGGCGGCCTGCTGACGGCTGGTCTCGAGCAGGACCGTCGCGCCCGGCGAGAGCCACGGCGACAGGGCCGCGGCGATCCTGCGCTGCACGTCGAGGCCGTCCGGTCCGCCGTCCAGCGCGATCCGGTCCTCGTAGTCGCGGGCCTCGGGCGGCATCAGGGCCACCTGCCCGCTCGGGACGTACGGCGCGTTGGCCACCAGCACGGCGACCCGGCCCCGCAGCGTGGCGGGCAGCGCGTCGAGCAGGTCACCCTCGTGGACCCGCTGCGGATCGAGGTTGCGCCGGGCGCACCGGACGGCGGCCGGGTCCACGTCGGCCGCGTGCACCTCCAGGTCCGGGCGCGCCGCCACCACGGCCGCCGCCACCGCGCCGGAGCCGCAGCACAGGTCGACGACCACGGCGCCGTGCTCGTCGGGGGCGGCCTCGAGCGCCAGCCGCACCAGCAGCCCGGTGCGGCGCCGTGGGACGAAGACCCCGGGGTCCAGGCGGACCCGCACCCCGCCGAGGTCGGCCCAGCCGAGCACGTGCTCCAGCGGCAGGCCGCGGGTCCGGGCGGCGACGAGGCGCTCGAGGTGCTCGGCGTCGGTGGCGGCCTCGACCAGGAGCGCCGCCTCCTGCTCGGCGTACACACAGCCGGCCGCACGCAGCCGCTCGACGGTTCCCACGGGACAGGATGATCGCGGACGGCGGTCCCGGCGGGTGGCTACGGTGCGCCGATGGCCGCCCCCGACGTCTTCTCGCCGACCACGCTCGGCCCGGTCCGCCTGCGCAACCGCACGGTCAAGGCCGCCACCTTCGAGGGACGCACGCCGTACGGGCAGGTGACCGACGAGCTCGTCGACTACCACCTGGCACCCGTGCGGGGCGGGGTCGGGCTGACGACGGTGGCCTACCTCGCGGTGGCGCCCGAGGGGCGGACCCACCGGGAGGTGATCGTCGTCGGCGACGACACGCTGCCCGGGCTGGCCCGGCTGGCCGACGCGGTCCACGCCGAGGGAGCCGCGATCGCCGGCCAGGTCGGCCACGCCGGTCCGGTCGCGAACGGCCGCTCCAACGGCGTCCCCGCGATCGCCGCCAGCCGGATGCCGAGCCCGCTGTCGATGCAGCTGGTGCGCCCGGCGAGCGAGGCGGACCTCACCCGGGTGACCAAGGCGTACGTCGCGGCGTCGCGCACCCTGGTCCGCGCCGGCTTCGACGTGCTCGAGCTGCACATGGCGCACAGCTACCTGATCTCCTCCTTCCTCGCGCCGGGGCTCAACCGGCGCCGGGACCGCTGGGGCGGTTCGCTGGAGAATCGCGCCCGGCTGGCCCGCCAGGTCGCCCGTGCCGTGCGTGAGGAGGTCGGCGACGAGGCGGCCGTGACCGCGAAGGTCTCCCTCTCCGACGGGTTCAAGGGCGGCGTCACCACCGATGCGGGGCTCGAGGTCGCCCGGCTGCTCGAGGCCGACGGCCACCTCGACGCCCTCCAGCTCTCCGGCGGCAGCTCGCTGATGAACCCGATGTACCTGTTCCGCGGCGGCACCCCGGTCGAGGAGTTCGCCGCCGCGATGCCGCTGCCGGTGCGGCTGGGCATGCGCACGCCGGTGGGCCGCGGCTTCATGAAGTCCTACGACTTCACGGAGGCCTACTTCCGCGACAAGGCGCTGCGGTTCCGCGAGGAGCTCTCGATCCCGCTGATGCTGCTCGGCGGCATCACCAAGCTGGAGACGATGGAGCAGGCGATGGCCGACGGCTTCCAGTACGTCGCGATGGGCCGCGCCCTGCTCCGCGAGCCCGACCTCCTCAACCGGCTGCAGGCCGGTCGTTCGGTGGAGGGCGTCTGCATCCACTGCAACCGGTGCATGCCGACGATCTACGCCGGCCCCGGCACCCACTGCCCCGTCGCGCTCGAGGTGACGGCGGGGCGGGACGCGACCCTTCCGCAAACCTAGAACGTGTTCTAGGTTGACCGGCATGTCCCAGGTCATCCCCGAGAAGCCCCTGCGCGTCGTCGTCTGGTCCACCGGCACCATCGGCCGCCACGCGATCGCCGGCATCGACGCCCACCCGGACCTCGAGCTGGTCGGCGTCTGGGTCTCGAACCCCGCCAAGGACGGCAAGGACGCCGGCGAGCTGGCCGAGCTCGGTCGGGAGCTGGGCATCCCGGCGACCACCGACCGGGAGGCCCTCGTCGCCCTCGCGCCCGACGCCATCGTGCACACCGCGATGGCCGACGACCGGGTCTTCGAGTGCATCGAGGACCTGATCGCCTTCGTCGAGGCCGGGATCAACGTCACCAGCAGCGGCCCGGTGCTGCTGCAGTGGCCCGAGGGGATCCTCCCGCCGGAGTTCATCGACCGGATCGAGGACGCCTGCCGCCGCGGCGGCGCGAGCATGCACGTCAACGGGATCGACCCCGGCTTCGCCAACGACGTGCTGCCGCTGGTGATGACCAGCCTGTCGCGGCGCATCGACGAGGTGCGGGTGATGGAGATCTGCGACTACTCCACCTACTACCAGCCGGTGGTGATGAACGAGCTGTTCGGCTTCGGCAAGCCGATGGACGAGCCCGGCATGCTCTGGGCGCCCGGCATCCTCGGCATGGCCTGGGGCAGCGTCGTCCGGCAGATCGCCGCGGGCCTCGACCTCACCCTCGACGAGCCGCTCACCGAGGAGGTCGACCGGCGGCCCGCCGCCCGCGACACCGCCTCGGTCTCCGGCGACATCGCCGCGGGGACGATGGGTGCGGTCCGGTTCCAGGTGATCGGCAAGGTCGACGGTGTGCCGCGGGTCGTCCTCGAGCACGTCACCCGCACCGACGCCTCCGAGCACGACGACTGGGAGCGCCCGCCGGCGGGCACCGACGGCTGCTACCGGGTGCGAATCGCCGGCGAGCCGATGATGCAGGTCGACTTCCTCCACCACGGCGAGCACGGCGACCACAACGTCAGCGGCATGATCACCACCGCGCAGCGGATCGTGAACGCCGTGCCCGCGGTCGTCGCGGCCGAGCCGGGCATCGTCCGTGCGCTCGACCTTCCGCTCGTCACCGGGCGCGGCCTGGTCTCCACCGCGCCCCGGCAGGCGGTCGACGCATGATCCTCGACCGGTTCCGCACCACCGACCAGGTCGCGGTGGTCACCGGTGCCGGCCGCGGCATCGGAGCCGCCACCGCGATCGCCCTTGCGGAGTCCGGCTCGGACGTGGTGATCTCCTCGCGCACCGCCGGCCAGCTCGAGGAGGTCGCCGAGCGGGTCCGCGCCACGGGACGCCGGGCGCTCGTCGTACCTGCCGACCTCAGCGACACCGAGGCGGTCGCAGGCCTGGCGCACGCGGCGTACGACGAGTTCGGGCGGCTCGACACGGTCGTCAACAACGTCGGTGGCACCATCCCGAACGCGTTCCTCGACACCACCGTCGACTACCTGGAGGAGGCCTTCCACTTCAACGTCTCCACCGCCCACGCGCTGAGCGCCGCCGCCGTGCCGCTGATGCTCAAGGGGCCGGACCCTTCGACAGGCTCAGGACAGCGGGGGCAGAAGAGCATCACCTGCATCAGCTCGATGATGGGCCGCTCCGCCGGCCGTGGCTACCTCGCGTACGGCACCGCGAAGGCCGCGCTCGCGCACTGGACCCGGCTCGCCGCCACCGACCTCGCCCCCCGCATCCGGGTCAACGGCATCTACGTCGGCTCGGTGATGACCAGCGCGCTGGAGTTCGTCGCGGGCGTGCCGGAGATGATGGACCAGCTGGAGACCAAGACGCCCCTGGGGCGCGTCGGCGAGGCCGAGGACATCGCGGCGGCCGTGGTCTACCTCAGCTCGCGCGCGGGGCAGTACGTCACCGGCAAGATGCTCGAGGTCGACGGCGGCATCCAGGCGCCCAACCTCGAGCTCGGTCTCCCCGACGTCACCGCCTGAGGCCGGCCGTAGAGTCCGCTCGGTGATCCCTCCCAGCGCCTCCGTCTCCACCGCGCACGCCGTCTCGCCGGACTCCGGTGAGCACTGGACCGCGGAGGGCGCGTGGCCGGTGGCCGAGGGCATCCACCGGATCCCCCTGCCCCTGCCCATGGACGGGCTCAAGGCGGTCAACGTGTACGTCGTCGTGGCCGACGACGGGCTGACGCTGGTCGACGGCGGCTGGGCCATCCCGGCGGCCCGGGACCTGCTCGACCGGTGCCTGCGCTCGGTCGGCGCGGGCTTCGGCGACATCCGGCGCTTCCTGGTCACCCACGTCCACCGTGACCACTACACGCTGGCGCGGGTGCTCGGCACCGAGCTCGGCGTGGACGTCACCCTCGGGCGGGACGAGCAGCCGGCGCTGGCGCTGCTCAACGACGTCGACTCGCTGGAGGAGAACCCGTTCGTCGCGACCCTGCGCACCGCCGGCGCGGCCGAGATCGCCGAGGAGTGGCAGGCCGGCGACGACGGCGAGCGGCCGGACCCGGCGCTGTGGGCGTTCCCCGACACGTGGCTCGAGGGCGACCAGCGGCTGACGGTCGGCGCTCGGACGCTGGACGCCGTGCACACGCCCGGCCACACGCCCGGCCACTACGTCTTCGCCGAGCGCGACGCCGGCCTGCTCTTCGCCGGCGACCACGTGCTGCCGACGATCACGCCGTCGATCGGCTTCACGATGCCGGCGGTCGACCAGCCGCTCGGGGACTTCCTGGCCTCGCTCACCAAGGTGCGTGCGCTGCCCGACCTCACGATCCTGCCCGCCCACGGCCCCGTCGCGCCGTCCTCCCACGCCCGGGTCGACGAGCTGCTCGCCCACCACGAGCAGCGCCTCGCCGACAGCCTGGCCGCGCTGGCCTCGGGGCCGTCGACGGCCCACCAGGTCGCCGGCCACCTCGGCTGGACCCGCCACGAGCACGCCTACGACACCCTCGACGTCTTCAGTCGGGGCATGGCGGCGATGGAGACCAAGGCCCACCTCGAGCTGCTCGTCGCCCGCGGCCAGGCGACCCGCGCCGAGACCTCTGACGGGGTCGCCTTCGGGGCAGTGTGAGGGTTGTCAGCATCCCAAGTTCACTTGGGATGCTGACGCCTCTCGGCTGTTGCGATGGCAGGGAAGCGTCAGGATCCCAGGTTAACTTGGGATCCCCCGCGTCACACAGGCACCACCAGCCACACCAGTCACACGAGTCGTCGCATCGGCACGTGGGGGATGCCGTCCTCCAGGAACTCCGGCCCGTCGACGACGAACCCGAACGTGGCGTACCACCCGGCGAGGGGCGCCTGGGCGTCCAGCACGATGTCGCGGCCGGGGCAGGCCGACAGTGCCGCCTGCATCACCGGGTCGGCCAGGCCGCGGCCGCGGGCCGGGACGTCGAGCAGCACTCGACCGATCCGCCACAGCTCCCCGTCGTCGAGCACCCGGGCGTAGCCCAGGAGCGTGTCGCCGTCGCGGAGCAGCACGTGGCGGGTGCCCGGCTCGAGGTCGCGCCCGTCGAGGTCGGGGTAGGGGCAGGCCTGCTCGACGACGAAGACCTGCTGCCGCAGCTGCCACAGCCAGTACGCCGTGCGCGGGTCGAGCTCGTCGAAGGTGTGCACCGTCGTGTGGGTCATCGCAGGAACTCCTCGGTACGCCGCCACGCGGCGCGCGCCTCCGGCACGAGCGGCAGGAGGGGGTAGACGTGGAGCAGGTCCGGCTCCTCCACGTAGGTCAGGTCCCAGCCGGCCTCGGCCGCCCGCCGGACCAGCAGCCGGGTGCCGGGCGCGAGCAGGTCGAGCGTGCCCTGGAAGACCAGGGCGGGGGGCAGGCCGGCCAGCTCGGCCAGCGCGGGGGAGACCTCGGGGCGGCCGAGGTCGTCGGCCGAGCCGGCCCACCACGCGGCGTAGGCCTCGAGCTTGCCCGGGAAGAGCCACGGGTCGCGCTCGGCGAACTCCGCGGTCTCGGGCGTGCTCGTCGTGAGGTCCACCCATGGCGCATGCAGCACCATCCGCGCCGGCTGCGGCAGGCCGCGGTCGCGCAGCGAGAGCGCCACGGCCAGGGCCAGCCCGCCGCCGGCGGAGTCGCCCCCGAGCACCAGCCCGCCGGGCGAACGGTCGGCCCAGCCGGCGACGAGGTCGACCAGGGCGTCGTGGGAGTCGCGCCAGGTGTGCTCGGGCGCGAGCGGGTAGTCGGGCAGCACGACCCGCGCACCCAGCCGCGACGCCAGCCTCGCGGCGTACCGCACGTGGAACGGGTCGAAACCGGCGACGAAGCCACCGCCGTGCACCCACACCACCGTCCGGGTCGGCGCGACGCCCCGCGCCGTCAGCTCGTACGACGGGAACGGTGCCGTGCCGGCGCCGCGGACCTCCGTGCGCACCACCGAGAAGCGCCGGCCGAACCGCGGCACCGCGGCCGTCGGCAGCCCGGCGTCGCCCACCCGCGCGTGCCAGCGCTCGAGGCGCGCCCGCTCGGCCTCGACCGAGTCGAGCTCGCGGGAGCGACGCAGGCGGGGGAGGGCACAGGCGAGGAGCCGGTGGCGACGGGACGGCACCGGCCCACTCTCACACGAGACGCCGGCGACCTGTCACAGCCGTCCTGTCACACGGGCTTGTCACACGGGCCCTGTCACAGCCGGGGGCCGGCCGGTGTCTTCATGGTCGACAACCCGACCCGTCCCCAGGAGCACGCCATGCCCAGCACCTTCCGCATCCCCCGCGCCACCGTCACCGGTCTCTACGGCCGGCTGCTCGAGGCCTACGCCCGCCGGACCTACGGGCAGGTCCCCGACACCGCCTACGTCCTCTGGCACCACCGCCGGGCGCTCAGGGCGGTGCTCTCCTTCGAGTCCAAGGTGGCCCGCTTCGACTCCCTCGACCCGCACCTGAAGTCCTACGCCCTGCTCGCCAGCGCCGCCACGATCGGCTGCAGCTGGTGCCTGGACTTCGGCTACTTCCTCGCCCACGACGAGGGGCTGGACACCGCGAAGGTCCGGGAGGTGCCCCGCTGGCGGGAGTCCGACGCCTTCACGCCGCTCGAGCGGGCGGTCATGGACTACGCCGAGGCGATGAGCGAGACGCCGCTGCGGGTGACTGACGAGATGACGGCCGGCCTGCTGGAGCAGCTCGGCGTCGAGGCGGTCGTCGAGCTCACCGAGATGGTGGCGATCGAGAACCTGCGCTCGCGGTTCAACGCGGCCGCCGGCCTGCAGAGCCAGGGGTTTTCCGACGTGTGCGGCCTGCCCCTGGCCGTAGCCTCCGACGCGTGAGCCACACCGACCCCTTCGTGCGCCACCGCGACCTGCTCTTCACGGTGGCCTACGAGATGCTCGGCTCCGCCGCCGACGCCGAGGACGTCCTCCAGGAGGCGTGGCTGCGCTGGGCGGAGGTCGACCTCGCCGGCGTCCGCGACCACCGCGCCTACCTCGTGCGCGTGGTCACCCGGGTCGGCCTCAACCGGCTCCGGACCCTCGCCCGCCGCCGCGAGACCTACGTCGGCCCGTGGCTGCCCGAGCCGCTGCTGACGGCCCCCGACGTCGCCGAGGACGTCGAGCTCGCCGACAGCGTCTCGACCGCCATGCTGCTGGTGCTCGAGACGCTGTCGCCGACCGAGCGGACGGTCTTCGTGCTCCGCGAGGTCTTCGACGTGCCGTACGACGAGATCGCGGCGGCCGTGGACAAGTCACCGGCGGCGGTGCGGCAGGTCGCGCACCGGGCTCGAGGGCACGTCGAGGCGCGGCGGCCGCGGGTGCAGGTGAGCCGCGACGAGCAGCGTGCGGTCGTCGAGCGGTTCCTCGCGGCGGCGGCCACCGGCGACCTCGGCTCGCTGCTCGAGGCGCTCGCCCCGGACGTCGTGCTCACCAGCGACGGTGGCGGCCTGCGCTCGGCGGCGCTGCGCCCCATCACCGGGCGCGACAAGGTGCTGCGCTTCCTGCTCGGCGTGATGCCCACCGAGGGCGACGTGCAGGTGGACGCCGTCGAGGTCAACGGGGCTCCCGCCCTGCGCTTCGTGATCGACGCCGTGCTCGACACGGTCGCGACGGTCAGCGTCGAGGACGGCTCGGTGACCGGCATCTACGTCGTCCGCAACCCCGAGAAGCTCGGACACCTCGACGGGCCGGTGCGACTGGCGCGCTAGGGTCGGACCCACATGACAGGGGAGCACGCGTCGGCGTGCTGAGAGTGCGGACCAGCCGCAGACCCTCCGAACCTGCTCCGGCTAGCACCGGCGAAGGGAGTCCGACGATGACCGTGCGCGCGCGCACCACCGCCCTCCTCACCATGGGCCTCGCAGGCCTCGCCGTCACCACGGTGTCCTGCTCCCTGACCGGGGGAGGTGAGGACGAGCCGACCGTGGCCGGGGAGCCGGGGGAGGTCGTCCTCGTCACCCACGAGTCGTTCAGCCTGCCCGAGGAGGTGCTGACCGGCTTCGAGGAGGAGACCGGCCACCGCCTCGAGGTCCGCAGCGCGGGCGACGCCGGCTCGCTCACCAACCGGCTGGTGCTCACCAAGGACGACCCGATCGGTGACGCCGTCTTCGGGATCGACAACACCTTCGCCTCCCGCGCGGTCGAGGAGGGCGTGCTCGCCGACGTCGACGTCGAGCGCCCGGCCGGCGCCGCGGCGTACGACCTGCCGGCCGAGGCCGGCGAGGGCAGCGACGACCTGGTCCCGGTCGACACCGGGAACGTGTGCGTCAACGTCGACACCACCTGGTTCGAGCGCGAGGGGCTCGCCCCGCCGGAGACGCTCGAGGACCTCACCGAGCCCGCGTACGAGGACCTGCTCGTGGTCCCCGGTGCGACGACCAGCTCGCCGGGCCTGGCGTTCCTGCTGGCCACCGTCGCCGAGTACGGCGAGGAGTGGCCGGCGTACTGGGAGCGGCTGATGGCCAACGGCGCCAAGCTGACCGACGGCTGGTCGGACGCCTACCAGGTCGACTTCACCCAGGGTGGCGGCGAGGGCGACCGGCCGATCGTCGTCTCCTACGACTCCTCGCCGGCCTTCACCGTCGACGGCGAGGGCGGCACGACGACCAGCGCCCTGCTGGACACCTGCTTCCGGCAGGTCGAGTACGCCGGGGTGCTGGCCGGCGCCGCGAACCCCGAGGGCGCCGAGGAGCTGGTGGAGTACCTCCTCTCGCCCGAGGTGCAGGCGGCCCTGCCGGAGTCGATGTACGTCTTCCCGGTCCGCGACGACGTCGAGCTGCCCGCCGACTGGGCGAGCTTCGCCGAGCAGCCGGAGTCGCCGTACACGGTCGACCCGGCGGAGATCGCCGAGAACCGTGACGACTGGCTGCGCGAGTGGAGCGACATCACGACCCGATGAGCGGGTCCCCCCGGCGGTCGAGCTCGTCCCCTCGGTGGTCGAGCTTGTCGAGACCACTCGCGCTGCTGGCGCTGGCCCTCGGGCCGGTGCTGGTGCTCGGCGTCTTCTTCGTGCTGCCGGTGGCGGGGATGATCGCCCGTGGGTTCTGGCCCGACGGCTCGTTCGACCCCGGGGGCGTCTTGGAGGTCCTGACCCGGCCGCGCACCGGTCGGGTCGTGTGGTTCACCGTCTGGTCGGCCGCGGTGGCCACGGTGGTCTCGGTGCTGCTCGGCCTGCCGGCGGCCTACAGCCTGCACCGGCTCGCGCTGCCCTGGCGCCGGGGGATCCGGGCCGCGCTGCTGGTGCCGTTCGTGCTGCCGACGGTGGTGGTGGGCGTGGCCTTCCGCGAGCTCCTCGGCGAGGCCGGCCCGCTGGGGTTCCTCGGACTCGACGGGACCCCCGTGGCGATCGTGGCGGGCCTCGCCTTCTTCAACGTCGCGGTCGTGGTGCGCACCGTCGGCGCGGCGTGGGAGTCGCTCGACGTGCGGCCGGCCGAGGCCGCGGCGGCCCTCGGCGCCTCGCCGGCGCAGGTGCTGCGGACCGTGACCCTGCCCGCCCTGCGGCCGGCGATCGTCTCCGCGGCGAGCGTGGTCTTCCTGTTCTGTGCCACGTCCTTCGGCGTGGTGCTGACCCTCGGCGGCCTGCGGTACTCCTCGGTGGAGACCGAGATCTACCTGCTCACCACCAACCTGCTCGACCTCCAGGCCGCCGCGGCGCTCTCGATCGTCCAGCTGACGGCGATCACCGTCCTCCTCGCCCTGGCCGCCCGGCTCCGTGCCGTGCCGGACCCCACCGTCGCGCGGCGTACGGCGCCCGCGCGGCCGCTGCGGCGCTCGGACTGGCCCCAGGTCGCCGCCACCGTGCTCCTGCTCGTCCTCGTCGCCACCCCGATGCTGACCCTCCTGCTGGGCTCGTTGCGGGTGGGGGACACGTGGAGCCTGGCCAACTACCGGGCGCTCGACTCCACCGGCGACCACCGGGCGCTCGCCGCCCCCGTGACCGAGGCGCTGGTGGTCTCGCTGCGCACCGCGGTCGACGCGACGTGGATGTCGCTCCTGCTCGGCGGCCTCGTCGCCGTCGTCGTCACCCGCCGGTCCCGCACGCCGGCGGAGCGCCGGGTGCGCTCGGCCCTCGACGGCTTCTTCATGCTGCCGCTGGGCGTCTCGGCGGTCACCCTCGGCTTCGGCTTCCTCATCACCCTGGACCGGCCGCCGGTGGACCTGCGCGACACCGCGCTCCTGGTGCCGGTGGCCCAGGCGTTGGTCGCGCTGCCCCTGGTGGTGCGCACCCTCGTGCCGGTGCTCGCCGGCATCGACGACCGGCAGCGGCAGGCCGCGGCCTCGCTGGGCGCCGGACCGCTCCGGGCGATGCTCACCGTCGACCTGCCGGCGGTGTGGCGACCCCTGCTCGCCGCGGCCGGCTTCGCCTTCGCCGCCTCGCTCGGCGAGTTCGGCGCGACCGCCTTCCTCGCCCGGGACGAGCGGACGACGGTGCCGGTCGTGATCTTCCGGCTCATCGGCAGCCCCGGGGAGATGAACTACGGCATGGCGCTGGCCGCCTCCGTCGTCCTGGCCGCGACCACCGCGCTGGTCATGCTGGCCGTGGAGCGGCTCCGCGTGCCGTCGCTGGGCGTCGTCTGATGGAGTGGCGCTGATGTTGTCCCTGACCGGCGTCTCGGTGGCCTACGACGGCGTGCCCGCCGTCCGCGAGGTCTCCCTCGAGCTGCCCGACGGCGAGGTCCTGGCCGTGCTCGGCCCCTCCGGCTGCGGGAAGTCCACGCTGCTCCGCGGGGTCGCCGGCCTCGAGCCGACCGCCGGCACCGTCGCCTGGGACGGCGAGGACGTCTCGCGGGTCCCGACGCACCGGCGCGGCTTCGCGCTGATGTTCCAGGACGGCCAGCTCTTCGGCCACCTCACCGTCGAGCGGAACATCGCCTACCCGCTGCGCCTGCGCCGCCGCCCCGCCGCCGAGCGCGCAGCGCGGGTCGCCGAGCTGCTGGCGCTGGTCGGCCTCGAGGGGTACGGCGACCGGCTGCCGGCCACCCTCTCCGGCGGGGAGCGCCAGCGGGTCGCCCTGGCCCGCTCGCTGGCCGTCCAGCCGCGGCTGCTGCTCCTCGACGAGCCGCTCTCCGCCCTCGACGCCGGCCTGCGCGAGCGGCTCGCCGGTGAGCTCCGCGACATCCTCCGCGCCGCCGGCACGACCGCCCTGATGGTCACCCACGACCACGAGGAGGCGTTCACGGTCGCCGACCGGCTCGCGGTGATGCGCGCGGGCCGGGTGGTCCAGCAGGGGCCGATCGGCGAGGTGTGGCGGCGGCCGGTCGACCGCGAGACCGCGCTCTTCCTCGGCTACGCCCGCGTGCTGGAGGGGCCGGCCGCCGCGCTGGTGCTGGGGCAGGCGGCGCCCGCGGGACCGGCGCCGGCGGTCGCCGTACGCCGCTCCGCGCTCGTGGTCGACGACGCCGGCCCGCTCACCGCGACGGTGCGGTCCGCGCGGGCCACACCGACCCAGGTGCGCCTGGTGGTCGACGTCCCCGGCCTGGGTGAGGTGGATGCCGTCTCTCCGCTCGACCGGCACCCCGGGCCCGGCACCGCGGTGCGGCTGCGGGTCGACGCCTCGCGGCTCGCCGTGGTGGGCGCGGCATAGGGGGGCGTCCTACCTACACTGGCCCCCATGCATCGCCGCGCCTACGCCCTCCTTCTCGCGACGGCGCTGGTGATCGGCACCTGGGCGGTGGTCACCGCCCTCATCATCGACCGGCCGCTGATCGACCCCGAGGGCAGCTTCCTCGGCCCGTCGTGGCTCCGGCTGCCCTTGCTCTGCATCGGCGCGCTCCTGGCCGACCTCCTGCCCCGGGCGCTGTGGTTCTCCCGCGGGCGGGTCCGGGAGATGCCCGGCATCGTCCGCGAGCGGCTGCGCAGCCACTGGAACCGGGACCGGGTGCTGCTGGTGATGCTCGGCATCACCGCCTTCTACGTGATCTACGTCTGCTACCGGAACCTCAAGTCGTTCCTGCCGCTGGTCAGCGACCGGATGTACGACCGCGAGCTGCACATGCTCGACCGGGTGCTGTTCTTCGGCCACGAGCCGGCCATCGTCCTCCACGCCGTGCTGGGGGACACCGTCGTCGCGCACCTGCTCTCGACGTTCTACCTGCTCTTCATCCCGATGGTCGCGATCCTCGTGACCGTGTGGCTGGTGTGGTCGCGCAACATCAGCTTCGGCTGGTGGTTCGTCACCTCCCAGGGCCTGGCCTGGACGCTGGGGACGGTCTCCTACTACGCGCTGCCGACGCTCGGGCCCGGGCTGGAGTACTACTGGCTCTACGAGGGCCTGGCGCCGACCGGCACCACCGACCTGATGAACTCCCTGGTCAACGCACGGCAGGGCGTGCTCTGGAGCGACGGGCAGGCGCAGACGGTGGCCGGGTTCGCCAGCCTGCACACCGCCATCACGCTGCTGTGGGCCCTGATGGTGCAGTACACCGTGCGGAGCCGGGTGCTGCGGATCCTGTTCTGGGTCAACTTCGGGCTGACCGTGGTCGCCACGCTCTACTTCGGCTGGCACTACGTGGCCGACGACGTGGCCGGCGTGCTCATCGCCCTGGTCTCCTTCTACGTCGCCGGCGTGGCGACGGGGCAGAAGTTCGACCACCACGGGCTCGCCTCGCACCCGACGACCACGACGTCCGCGGTGCCCGTCGACCGCGAGTGACCGAGGCCCGCCCCCGCCCCGGGAGCCGGGTGGTCCGGACCGGCGCGTGAGCCTGCTCCCACGACGACTGGCCATCGTCCCCGCGGGTAACTTGGCAGGCATGGCGACCGACACCGTCCCGCCCTCCTCCGCCGACGACGTGCCCGGCGAGCCCGGCGCCGCGCCGGAGACCGACACCGACGCGCGCGTCGACTCGCGGTCCGGCTACCGCCGGCCCGAGGTCGACGTCGCCGCCCTCACCCGGCTCCTCGACGGCCGGTACGCCGAGATCCGCAACCTCGTGCGCACCAACCTCGCCGAGTCGGCCTCGATCCTCGAGGACGCCGAGACCATGTCGACCGCGGACTTCCGCGAGCGGGTCAAGGAGGTCGTCGTGGAGATGGCCTCCACCGGCCAGACCGGCATGGGCTTCCCGGAGGAGTACGGCGGCGGCGGTGACCTCGGCGCCTCCATCGCGGCCTTCGAGACCCTCGCGTACGGCGACCTCTCGGTGCTGGTGAAGGTCGGCGTCCAGTTCGGCCTCTTCGGCGGCGCGATCCTGCAGCTCGGCACCGAGCGCCACCACGACGCCTACCTCGCCGACCTGATCACCGGGCGGCTGATGGGCTGCTTCGCGATGACCGAGTCCGGCCACGGCTCGAACGTCCAGGCGCTCGGCACCGTCGCCACCTACGACCTCGCCACCCAGGAGTTCGTCATCACGACGACCCGCGAGGAGGCGCGCAAGGACTACATCGGCAACGCCGCCGCCCACGCCCGGCTGGCCGTCGTCTTCGCCCAGCTCGAGGTCGGCGGCGAGGGCCGGGGCGTGCACGCCTTCGTGGTGCCCGTCCGTGACGAGGACGGCGCCGTGCTGCCCGGCGTACGGATCGAGGACGACGGGCTCAAGATGGGGCTGAACGGCGTCGACAACGGCCGGATCTGGTTCGACGAGGTGCGGGTCCCGCGCGAGAACCTGCTCAACCGGTTCGCCGACGTCACGCCCTCCGGCGTCTACGAGAGCGCGATCGAGAACCCGAACCGGCGCTTCTTCACGATGCTCGGCACCCTGATCCAGGGCCGGGTGTGCGTGGGTGGGGCCGGCATCAACGCGGCGAAGGTCGCGCTCACGATCGCGGTGAAGTACGCCCTGCGCCGCCGGCAGTTCGAGGCCACCGACGACGGCCAGGAGGAGCTGCTCCTCGACTACGGCCTGCACCAGCGCCGGCTGCTGCCGCTGCTCGCCCGGACCTACGCGCTGCACTTCGCCCAGGAGGAGCTCGCCCTCCAGCTGCACGACGTGCTCTCCGGCAGCCTCGCGGAGGGCGAGGAGGGGGAGCGCGCCCAGCGCGAGCTCGAGGCGCGGGCCGCGGGGACCAAGGCGCTCGGCACCTGGCACGCCACCCGGACGATCCAGGAGTGCCGCGAGGCGTGCGGCGGCGCCGGCTACCTGGCGGAGAACCGGTTCGCCGCGCTCAAGGCCGACACCGACGTCTTCACCACCTTCGAGGGCGACAACCACGTCCTGCTCCAGCTGGTGGCCAAGGGGCTGCTCACCGACTACGCCAGCGAGTTCCAGGACATGGACCAGCTCGGCATGGTCCGCTTCGTCACCGGCCTCGCCGTCGAGACCGTCATCGAGAAGACCGCGGTCAACAAGCTGGTCGAGCGCATCCGTGACGCGCTCCCCGGAGGGGACGAGTGGGACCAGGAGGCCGGCCTGCTCGACCCCGACTACCAGATCGCGATGCTCCGCTTCCGCGAGGAGCACACCGTCTCGGGGGCGGCCCGCCGGCTCAAGCGGGGGATCGACCGGGGGATGAACCCCGGCGAGGTCTTCTCCCGGGTGCAGGACCACGTCATCGCCGGGGCGCGGGCGCACGTCGAGCGGCTGGTGCTCGAGGCGTTCGTCGCCAAGCTCGCGACCCTGCCCGACGGCGACGAGAAGGTCGCGCTCACCCTGTTGTGCGACCTGCACGCGCTCTCGACGATCGAGGCCGACCGGGCGTGGTTCATGGAGCACGGCCGGCTCTCGGTCTCGCGGTCGAAGGCGATCAGCCGCGAGATCGGCAGCCTGTGCCGCAAGGTCCGCCCACTCGCCGACGACCTCGTGGACGCGTTCGCCGTGCCGCCGGAGATGCTCCGCTCGCCCGGCCTCCTCGGCTGGCCGCCGGCGTGAGCCGCTGACCGGCCCAGCCGACCGCCCCAGCCCGGAGCCCCCCAGCCCCGACGCACGAACCGCCCGCACCCCTCGCGGGGACGGGCGGTTCGTCGTACGTCGGGAGCGGTGCAGGACCGCAGGGGCTCAGTGGCCCCCGTTCTCCTTGTGCCGGGCGAACGAGGCGTGCACCTCGGCCTCGGCCTCGGCGCGGCCGACCCACTCGGCACCCTCGACGGACTTGCCGGGCTCGAGGTCCTTGTAGACCTCGAAGAAGTGCTGGATCTCCAGGCGGTCGAACTTGGAGACGTGGCTGATGTCGCGCAGGTGCTCCAGGCGCGGGTCGGTCGAGGGCACGCAGAGGACCTTGTCGTCACCGCCCGCCTCGTCGGTCATGCGGAACATGCCGATCGCGCGGCACTTGATGAGGCACCCGGGGAACGTCGGCTCCTGGAGGATGACCAGCGCATCGAGCGGGTCGCCGTCCATGCCGAGGGTGTCCTCGATGTAGCCGTAGTCGGCCGGGTACTGCGTCGAGGTGAACAGGGTCCGGTCGAGCCGGAGCCGCCCGGACTCGTGGTCGACCTCGTACTTGTTGCGTTCACCCTTCGGTATCTCGACCAGGACGTCGAACTCGAGCACGCTGTCTCCTCCGCAGGCTCCGGGGCTGTTGTGTTCAGCTGGGAAGGCCCACGACGGGGCCGATGCGCCAGTGTCCCGCACAATGGCGGCCCACGCTCATCCGGATGGGGGGAACATGGCGCGACGTGACGCACGCCACTCCCGTGTGCTCGTGGTGCTGGTGCTCCTCGTGGCGGTCGCCGCGGGTACGGCGGGCGCCTGGCGGTACGGCGCGCTGGACCCCTGGCTCGGCCCGGCGACGCCGACCGACCCCGCACGGGTGGCTCCGCCCGAGGGCCTCGACCTGCCCGCCGTGGTGGACCCCCCGGAGGTGGCCGGCCCGCCGTCGGCGCCCGGGCCGGCCACCGCCCGCGCGGTCCGGCGGGCGCTGGCGCCGTACCTCTCCGACGAGGACCTCGGCCCGCACGTCCTCGCCGCCGTGGCGCCGCTCGACGGGGCCGGCGTGCTGCTCCGCAGCGGCCGCGGGAGAGGCGAGCTCGCCATCCCGGCGTCCACCACGAAGGTGGTGACCGGTGCCGCCGCGCTCCTCGCGATGGATCCGGGGACCCGGTTCGAGACCAGCGTGGTCACCGACGGGCGCGGCGCGGTGAGCGGGGTCGTGCTCGTCGGTGGCGGCGACCCGTTCCTGGCCCGGCGTCCCGCCGCGCCCGACGAGCCCACCTGGCCCGAGCGCGCCGACGTGGCGACGCTCGCCCGGGAGACCGCCGCCGCGCTGGTGGCCGAGGGGCGGCGCCGGGTGCGCGTGGGGTACGACGCCTCGCTCTTCACCGGTCCGGCGGAGAGCCCGCGCTGGCGCGCCGACTACGTGCCCGACGGGATCGTGTCGCCGGTCAGCGCGCTCTGGGTCGACGAGGGACGGCCGACCGAGGGCTCGGGCCGCGTGGCCGACCCCGCCCGTGCGGCCGCCGGCGCCTTCGCCGCCGCCCTGCGCCGTAGCGGGATCGAGGTGGCCGGCGCCCCGCAGCCGCGCGAGGCGCCCGCGGACGCCGAGCAGCTGGCCGTGGTGCGCAGCGCCCCGCTCGGGCAGGTCGTCGAGCAGGTCCTCGCGGTCAGCGACAACGAGGCGGCCGAGGTCCTGCTGCGCCACGTCGGCCTCGCGGTCGAGGGCGAGGGCTCCTTCGCGGCCGGCCGGCGCGGCGTCGAGCGGGTGCTGGCGGGGGCGGGGGTCGACCTCGGTCGCAGCGTGCTCTGGGACGGCAGCGGGCTCTCCCGGGAGAGCCGGCTCGACCCGGTGGCCCTGCTCGACGTGCTCCGGCTGGCCGGGTCGGAGGAGGAGCTGCGCCCGGTGCTCACCGGGCTCCCGGTTGCCGCGTTCACGGGGTCGCTCGCCGACCGGTTCCAGACCGCGCCGCCGGCCGGGCGCGGCCGGGTGCGGGCGAAGACCGGGACGCTGACCGGCGTCACCTCCCTCGCGGGCACCGCCACCGACCTCGCCGGCCACACCTTCGTCTTCGCGCTGATGGCCGACCGGGTCCGCGAGGAGGACACGCTCGAGGCCCGGGACGCGATGGATGCCGCTGCGGGCGCGCTGGGCGCTTGCCGCTGCGGCTAGTTTCGCCCCATGGGTGAGCGCGTGGAGACCATGGTCGACTGGGGACTCGCGGTCTCGCTGGGCGCGCGGATCGCGGGTGAGGGTCCGGAGGTACCCCGCGAGCAGGCGGCCGCCGCGGTCGCCGAGCTGCGCGCCGGTGCCGACCGCTCGACGGGCCTGGTCCGCGACTTCACCGGCCTGGTGGCGCAGGAGCGCACCGCCCCCGTGCTGGTCGTCGACCGCGCCGGGTGGGTCCAGGCGAACGCCGACGGGTTCCGGACCGTGCTGGCGCCGGTCGTCGACAAGCTCACCGAGAAGAAGCCACCGGGCGCCCTCGCGCAGGCGGTCGGCTCCAAGGTCACGGGCGCGGAGGTCGGCGGCCTGCTGGGCTTCCTCGGCAGCAAGGTCCTCGGCCAGTTCGACCCCTTCCACGCCCCCCACGGCCGGCTGCTGCTCGTCGCGCCGAACATCGTCCACGTCGAGCAGGAGCTGGGCGCGGACCCCAGCGACTTCCGGCTCTGGGTCTGCCTGCACGAGGAGACCCACCGGGTGCAGTTCACCGCGGTGCCGTGGATGCGGGACCACCTCTTCTCGCAGGTCGAGGCGCTCGCCGACACCATGGAGCCCACCAAGCTGCTCGACGACGGCCTGCGCCGGGTCACCGACGCGCTGCGCCAGGGGGTGGGCCAGGGCGCGGGCGGCAGCCTGCTCGACATCGTCGGCAGCCCCGAGCAGAAGGAGATCCTCGACCGGGTGACCGCGGTGATGTCGCTCCTCGAGGGCCACGCGGACGTCGTCATGGACGGCGTCGGACCGACCGTGATCCCGAGCGTCGCCCGGATCCGGGCGAAGTTCGACGAGCGGCGCAAGGGGGTCGGCACGCTCGACCGGATCCTGCGCCGGCTGCTCGGCCTGGACGCCAAGATGGCGCAGTACCGCGACGGCGCCCGCTTCGTCCGCGGGGTCGTCGACCAGGTCGGCATGGCGCAGTTCAACGCGGTCTGGGAGCGGCCGGAGAACCTCCCGACGCCGGCTGAGGTCGCCGACCCGGCCCTCTGGGTCGCCCGCGTCCTGTGAGGCCCTGAGTGGCGCTGCACCCCTCCGTGGCCGCCGTACGCCGCGGCGTCCGCGCCGCGCTCGCCCGGGTGGAGCCGGGCGCGCCGGTGGTCGTCGCCTGCTCCGGCGGCGCCGACTCGCTGGCACTGCTGGCGGCCACGGTGTTCGAGGCCCGGGCCGGCAGCCACCGGGTCGTCGGTGCCGTCGTCGACCACGGCTTGCAGCCCGACTCCGCCGCCCACACCGCCCGCGTGGTCGACCAGATGGCCGGGCTCGGCGCCGACGAGACGCTCTCGGCGCGGGTCCAGGTCGAGCCTGCGGGGCTCGGGGTGGAGGCGGCCGCGCGCCGGGCCCGGTACGCCGTCCTCGAGCAGGTCTCGGCGCACGTCGGCCGGGCCGGAGGGGAGACCGGGGACGCCACCGTGCTCCTCGGCCACACCCGCGACGACCAGGCCGAGACCGTCCTGCTCGGCCTCGCCCGCGGGTCGGGCGGCCGCTCGCTGGCCGGGATGCGCCGCGCCTTCGGGCCGTTCGTCCGCCCCCTGCTCGACGTCGGCCGGGTCGACACCGTCACCGCCTGCCAGGTCGAGGGCATCACGCCGTGGGAGGACCCGCACAACACCGACCCCGGCTACACGCGGGTGCGCGTGCGGCAGGCCGTGCTGCCGGTGCTCGAGGAGCAGCTCGGCCCGGGCGTGGCCAGGACGCTGGCCCGGACCGCGGACCAGGTCCGCCTCGACGTCGACCACCTCGACGACCTCGCCGAGGCCCGGTACGCCGGGCTCGCCGGCCGGGCCGAGGGTGGGGACGAGGGGCGGGACGAGGACCAGGACGAGGGCCGGGACGGCGCGCTGCCGGTCGACGCGCTGGTGGCCGACCACCCCGCCGTACGCCTCCGGGTGCTGCGCCTGGCCGCCCTCGCGGCGGGCTCGCCGGCCTCGGAGCTCTTCCACGAGCACGTGCTGGCCGTCGACGCGCTCCTGACCGACTGGCACGGCCAGAAGTGGGTGGACCTGCCGGGCCACGTGCGGGCCCGCCGGGAAGGGGGACGGCTCGCCCTGGCGCGGGTCGCCCCGGGCGAGGGCCCTCGGGAGGCGCGGCCCCCGGGGTAGCCCACCGAGTAGCCCGTCCGGGCAGTCCTGCGCGCCGGACGTACGGTTCCGCGCCGTTCGACGGCCGGGCGGTCGGCGGCGGTCCTACCGTCATCGGGTGCTGACCCCCCGCCGCGGCCTCGCCGCCCTCGCCGCCACCGGTTCGCTGCTCGCCGCCCTGCCGCTCGGCGCAGGCGCCGGCACGAGCGCCACGGCCGTCCCCTCCACCGCCGCCCCCGCCGGGGCGTCGTCCGCCGCGGCGGACGCCCAGCCGCCCGCGGGGAAGGCCTGGCTCGAAGGCTGGGTCCTCGACCGCGCCGGTGACCCGCAGCTCGACGTGGTGGTCGCGGCCTACCGGCCCTCCGACCTCGGCAAGCCGGTGGCCACCGCGCTCACCTACGCCGGTCCGAACGTCCACGGCGACGAGGTCGACGGGTACTTCCGCCTGCAGGTGCCGAAGGGTCGCTACGTGATCCGGTTCGGGAGCCTCCCCGACGCCGACGACCCGTTCCGGTCCACGTGGGCCGACGGGAAGGCGCCGGTCCGGGTTTCCGGCGGCACCGTCGAGGTCGTCGGCGACGTCGCCCTGACCCGGGTCCGCAAGGTCGCGCCGCGGACCGGCATCGAGCTGGACCGCACCCGCGTCAAGCCGCGCCAGCGAGGGGAGGTGACCGTCACGGTCTCGAACCCCGAGGTCCGGCCGGTCACGGGCGCGGTGCGGGTGACGGTCGACGGCCGCCGCGTGGGTGACGTCGCGCTGCGGCGCGGCGCGGCGACCGCGGACCTCCCGAGGCTGGGCCTCGGGACCCACCGGGTGTCGGCGCAGTTCCTCGGCAACGACGCCGTCCGGGCGGGCAAGGTCGTGACCACGACCCTCAAGGTCGTCCGCCGCTGACCGGCCGCGCCCGCCCGCGCCCGCACCACCTACGCTGAGCCCATGGACGCAGCCCACGTGTCGGACGACCTCGTCAACGTGCTCTACACCGAGGCCCAGATCCAGGACCGGATCAAGGAGCTCGCCGCCGAGATCGAGCGCGACTACGAGGGCAAGGACCTGCTCATCGTCGGCATCCTGCGTGGCGCGGTCATGGTGATGGCCGACATGGCCCGCAGCTTCAGCCGCCACGTCGAGATGGACTGGATGGCGGTCTCCTCCTACGGCTCGGGCACCCAGTCCAGCGGCGTCGTGCGCATCCTCAAGGACCTCGACACCGACATCTCCGGCCGGGACGTGATCGTGGTGGACGAGATCATCGACACCGGGCTCACCTTGTCCTGGCTGACCTCCAACCTCACCAGCCGGAGCCCGGCGAGCGTCGAGATCTGCACCCTGCTGCGCAAGCCCGAGGCCCTGCAGATGCCCGTCGACGTCAAGTACGTCGGCTGGGACATCCCCAACGAGTTCGTCGTCGGCTACGGCCTCGACTACCGCGAGCGCTACCGCAACCTGCGCGACATCGGCACCCTGGCGCCGCACGTCTACTCCTGAGCGGTCCCCGAGCCGGGGATGACGGTTCGCTGAGCCGCGCGGACCGGCCCCACCGCCGTTGCCGCGGACCTGTACCGTCAGAGGTTCAAGACGAGCGTCGGAAGAAGCCTGTGAAGCGCATACTCAAGGGTCCCTGGGTCTGGATCGTGGTCGCCGTGGTCGGCGTCCTGCTGGCCCTGCAGTACCTCGCCCCCAACGGCGGGTACGACGAGGTGAGCACCTCCCAGCTGGAGCAGTACATCGCCGACGGCGACGTCGAGGAGATCACCTTCATCGACGGCGACCAGAAGATCGAGGCCACCCTCGACGAGGGCGTCCGCGAGGAGGGCGACCAGGTCACGGCCAGCTACGTGCTCGGCCAGCAGGTCGACATCATCGACGCCGTCGACGAGCAGGTCGCCGCGGGCACCATCAAGACGTCGAACTCCGAGAACCCCAAGCCCAGCCTGCTCGGCTCGATCCTGGCCACCCTGCTGCCGTTCGCGCTGATCATCCTGCTCTTCCTGTTCCTCATGAACCAGGTGCAGGGCGGCGGCGGCCGCGGCGTCATGCAGTTCGCCAAGTCCAAGGCCAAGCTCATCTCCAAGGACATGCCGAAGACGACGTTCAACGACGTCGCCGGCGCCGAGGAGGCGATCGAGGAGCTCGGCGAGATCAAGGAGTTCCTGCAGGAGCCCGCGAAGTTCCAGGCGGTGGGCGCGAAGATCCCCAAGGGCGTCCTGCTCTACGGCCCCCCGGGCACCGGCAAGACGCTGCTCGCCCGCGCCGTCGCCGGCGAGGCCGGCGTGCCGTTCTACTCCATCTCCGGCTCCGACTTCGTGGAGATGTTCGTCGGTGTCGGCGCCAGCCGCGTCCGCGACCTCTTCGAGCAGGCCAAGGAGAACGCCCCGGCCATCGTCTTCATCGACGAGATCGACGCCGTCGGCCGCCACCGCGGCGCCGGCATGGGCGGCGGCCACGACGAGCGCGAGCAGACCCTCAACCAGCTGCTCGTCGAGATGGACGGCTTCGACGTCCGCGGCGGAGTCATCCTCATCGCGGCCACGAACCGGCCCGACGTCCTCGACCCCGCGCTGCTGCGCCCCGGTCGCTTCGACCGCCAGATCCAGGTCGACGCGCCGGACCTCGCCGGCCGCCACCAGATCCTGAAGGTGCACAGCCGCGGCAAGCCGATGTCGGAGGACATCGACCTGCTCTCGGTCGCGCGCCGGACGCCGGGCTTCACCGGTGCCGACCTCGCCAACGTGCTCAACGAGGCCGCGCTGCTGACCGCGCGCAGCAGCCAGAAGCTGATCACCGACGCCTCCCTCGACGAGGCGATCGACCGGGTCATCGCCGGGCCGCAGCGCCGCACCCGCCTGATGAGCGAGAAGGAGAAGCTCATCACCGCCTACCACGAGGGCGGGCACGCCCTCGTCGCGGCGGCACTTCCGGGCACCGACCCGGTCCACAAGATCACGATCCTGCCCCGCGGCCGGGCGCTGGGCTACACGATGGTCCTGCCCGACGAGGACAAGTACTCCCAGACCCGCTCCGAGATGCTCGACAAGCTGGCCTACATGCTGGGCGGCCGCGCGGCCGAGGAGATGGTCTTCCACGACCCGACCACCGGCGCGGGCAACGACATCGAGAAGGCGACCAACCTCGCCCGAGCGATGGTCACCCAGTACGGCATGACCGACAGCCTCGGCGCGATCAAGCTCGGCGAGACACAGGGCGAGCCGTTCCTCGGCCGGGACATGGGCCACTCGCGCAACTACTCCGAGGACGTCGCGGCCAAGGTCGACGAGGAGACCAAGCGGTTCCTGGCGACCGCGCACCAGGAGGCCTTCGACATCCTGGAGGAGAACCGCGACGTGCTCGACGCGCTCGTCCTCGCCCTGCTGGACAAGGAGACGCTCGACAAGGCCGAGGTGGCGGCGATCTTCGAGCCGCTGCGCCGGCGGCCGGCCCGTCCGGCGTGGACCGGGTCCCCGCACCGGAACCCCTCGGAGATCCCGCCGATCGAGATCCCGCAGGAGATCCGCGACCGCGCCGCGGCGACCAGCGCCGCCAACGGCAACGGGTCGGGCGGCTCGATCATCACGCCGCCCGGGGCCGGCGGCGACATCCACGGCGGCCCCGGCGGCGGCCCGGTCGGACCGACCGAGCCCCCCGTGCCACCCAGCCCGGGCGCATGACGGACCGGATCAGCCAGGTCGACCGCGACCCGGACGAGGTGCCGGCGTTCGACCAGCCCCGGGCCGAGGCCGCGGTGCGCGAGCTCCTCGCGGCCATCGGTGAGGACCCGGAGCGGGAGGGTCTCCTGGAGACCCCCGCTCGGGTGGCCCGCGCCTACGCCGAGGTCACCGCGGGCCTGCGGATGCGGCCCGAGGAGGTGCTGACCACCACCTTCGACCTCGGGCACGACGAGATGGTGCTGGTGCGCGACATCGAGCTCTGGTCGATGTGCGAGCACCACCTCGTGCCGTTCACCGGCGTCGCGCACGTCGGCTACATCCCCGCGGAGAGCGGCAAGATCACCGGGCTGTCCAAGCTGGCCCGGCTGGTCGACGTCTACAGCCGCCGCCCGCAGGTCCAGGAGCGGCTGACCACGCAGGTGGCCGACGCCCTGGTGCGCATCCTCGAGGCGCGTGGCGTCATCGTGGTCATCGAGGCCGAGCACCTGTGCATGACGATGCGCGGGGTCCGCAAGGCCGGCGCCCGGACGATCACGTCCGCGGTCCGCGGCACGTTCCTGACCGAGCCGGCCACCCGCGCCGAGGCGATGGCCCTCATCCGCGGGACGCACTGACCGCCGTGCCCGCTCCCGGCTCGCTCCTCGTCCCCCTCGGACGCCCCCGCGTCATGGGGGTCGTGAACGTCACGCCGGACTCGTTCTCCGACGGGGGCCGGTACGTCGAGCCGCAGGCGGCCGTCGCCCACGGCCGGCGGCTGCTGGCCGACGGCGCCGACCTGCTGGACGTCGGCGGGGAGTCCACCCGCCCCGGGGCGACCCGTCCGCTGGTCTCCGAGGAGCTGGACCGGGTGGTCCCGGTGATCCGGGAGCTGGCGCAGGAGGCCGTCGTCTCGGTCGACACCATGCGTGCCGAGGTCGCCGAGGCGGCGCTGGCCGCTGGGGCGAGCGTGGTCAACGACGTGTCGGGCGGGCTCGCCGACCCCCGGATCCTCGACGTCGTCGCCGCGTCCGGCGCGACGTACGTCGCCATGCACTGGCGCGCCCACAGCGCGCGGATGGCCGACTTCGCGACGTACGACCACCCCGGTGGCGTCGTGGCCGCGGTCGCGGCCGAGCTCGCAGAACGCGTGGAGGCGATGCTGGCGGCGGGGATCGACGCGCCGCGCATCGTGCTCGACCCGGGCCTGGGCTTCGCCAAGCGCGGCGGGCACAACTGGGAGCTGCTCCGCGACCTCGACCCGATCGCCGCCCTCGGCCACCCGCTGCTGGTGGGCGCGAGCCGGAAGTCCTTCCTCGGCCGGCTGCTCGCCGGCCCGGCGGGCCCCCGGCCGGTCGAGGAGCGGGAGCACGCGCACAGCGCGCTGGTCGTCCACCTGGCCCGGCAGGGCGTGTGGGGCGTCCGTGTGCACGACGTGCGCGCCACCCGCGACGCCCTCGCCGTGGTCGCTGCGCTGGCCGGCCGGCCAGCGGGGGAGCCGGCGGGGGAGCCGGCGGGGGAGCCGGCGGGGGATGGGGAGCGATGAGCACCGACGAGATCACGGTCACGGGGCTGGAGTGCTGGGGCCACCACGGCGTCTTCGACTTCGAACGGCGCGAGGGCCAGGCCTTCGTCATCGACCTCACCCTGGGGGTCGACACCGCCCCGGCGGCCGCCACCGACGACTTGCGAGACACCGTGGACTACGGAAGTCTCGTCGCGGCGGCCAAGGCCGCCGTGGAGCAGGACCCGGTCGACCTGATCGAGACCCTGGCCCAGCGGATCGCGGACGTCTGCCTCGCGGACGCCCGGGTCGACTGGGCGAGGGTCACGGTCCACAAGCCGGACGCACCCGTCGACGCGACGTTCGCCGACGTCGCACTCACCATCACCCGGAGGGCCCACCGTGACTGAGACCCCCAATCCGCACATCATCGACGCCGACACCCTCACCGGTGAGATGCGCCCGATCCGCCGTGCGGTCCTGGCTCTGGGGTCGAACCTCGGCGAACGGATGGTGAGCCTGCAGGGCGCGGTCAACGCGATCGCCGACACCCCCGACGTCTGGGTGACCGGGGTGTCCCCGGTCTACGAGACCGAGCCGGTCGACTCCCCGCCGGAGGCCGAGAACTACCTCAACGCCGTGGTGCTCATCGACACCACGCTCGCCGCGACCCGCCTGATGGACCGCGCCCTGGCCATCGAGGACGCCTACGAGCGCGAGCGCGGCGACGTCCCGAACGCGCCCCGCACGCTCGACGTCGACCTGATCGTGGTCGGGGACCGGCGCAGCGACGAGCCGAGCCTGCGCCTGCCGCACCCGCGCGCACACCAGCGCGCCTTCGTGCTCAAGCCCTGGTTCGACCTCGAGCCGGACGCGGCGCTGCCCGGCCACGGACCCATCTCCGAGCTCCTCGCCGGCCTCGGCACCGACGGCCTCACCCTCCGCGAGGACCTGACCCTCGAGGTGGAGTGACCGAGCGATGACGGCGGCGCCGGGCGGGCCTGGAGACCCGGGGGGCCCCGGCCGCGGCGACGAGCCGCCCGGTGCCCTGCGGCCCACCTCGCCGGCGGTGCTGACGGCCTGGGCGGTCGTCGGCCTGGTCGGCGGCTGGCTGCTCAACCCGATCGGCGACCGGCTCGGCACGCCGCCCCTCGTGACCTGGCCGCAGCCGCTCGCCCTCGTGCTGGTCGCGGCGATCCTCGGGTCCACGGCGTGGGTCACCTGGCGTCAGGTCCACGTGCGGCGCGAGCGGCTGGAGCCGCACCGGGCGGTGAACCGGCTGGTCCTGGCCCGGGCCTGCGCCTACGTCGGCGCGCTCGCGGCCGGCGGTTACCTCGGGTACGCCGTCTCCTGGCTCGGCGTCCCGGCCGAGTTGGCCGAGCAGCGGGCGTGGCGCTCGGGCGTCGGCGCCGTCGCCGGCGCGGCCGTGGCGGTGACCGGGCTGCTGCTGGAACGAGCGTGTCGCGTCCGTTCCGACGGCGAGGAGCCCTAGCCTGCGGGCATGGCTTCCCCCGCAGCACCGACGGCATCATCCGCCACACCCGCCTCGCGCCGCCGGCAGCGCTCGACGCGGCTGACCGTGGCGGTCACCCTGCTGCTGCTCGGTGCGGTCGCCGTCGCGGCCGCCGTGGCGACGGGCTCGTGGGCGCTCACCGTCGGCGCGGCCGTGCTCTCCGTCGTCCTCGGTGCGGCGGCGACCCGGATCACCCACTCCGAGCTGGTGCAGTCGCGGCGCGACGCGGCACGCGACCGGGCCGAGCAGGCGCAGGCGTACCGCGTCCTCAGCGAGGAGCGGTCGGCCGAGCACGCGGCGTACGTCGCGACGGTCGAGCAGCGCATCGCCGAGCGGGAGGCCTCGATCGCGGAGCTGGAGAGCGGCCTGACGGCCGCCCAGCAGTGGGTCGCCGACACGACGCTGAAGCTGGGCACCGAGGCGCGCCGCGCGGACGCCGCCGAGCGGGCCCGCACCGACCTCGCCGCGGACCTCGACGCGGCGGAGGGCCGGGCCGCCGAGGCGATCGTGCGGATGGCCGAGCTGGAGCAGGAGGTCGAGGTGCTCCGGGCCGAGCTGGAGGTCGTCACCGGGGCGTGGCGCGAGGCCGAGGCGGCCCGCAAGCGCGCCTGACGCTTGCACCTGCGCAAGCGCGCCAGGAGCGGATACGGCACAATCCCCTGCCGTGATCCCAGAGGACTCCCGATTCGAGGCTGATCCCGAGGAGATCGTGGCGGAGACGCCCGGGCTCCCCGACGGCTGGGAGGTCGGGACCCCGGACCCTTCCGACCGGTTCGACGTCGCCCGGCTGACCCAGCTGCTCCGCGCCCACGAGCGGCACGGCCGTGGCTGGGCGGGCGCCGGCGTCGACGACGTCCTGGTCGAGGTCTCCGAGCACGGCATGCGGATGCGGCAGAACGTCGTCGTGCGCGACGAGGCGGGGGAGATCCGGGCCTGGGCGAGCGCCCACGACCGCGCCGCCGGGCGGATGCTCTTCGTCCACATCGTCGAGCACGGGCTGCCCGACCGGGTCGCCGACGCCTGCTCCGACGTGCTCTTCGAGTGGGGGCGCGGCCAGGCCAAGGTCCTGGGGGCGGCCCGCGGGCTGCCGACCCAGCAGATCGACACCGGCGCCTTCGCCGAGGACGAGCGGCAGCACCGGTGGCTGGCCGCGGCCGGCTTCGAGCGGGTCCGCACCTGGTGGCAGATGAGCCGGCCCGTCGAGCCCTCCGAGGCCGACCTCGTGCCCTCCCCCGACCGGTGGGAGCGCAAGGGCGTGGTGTTCCGCCGCGTCCGCCGCGCCGACGGCGGGATGCCGGACGAGAACGACCTGCGTGAGCTCCACGAGGTGCTCGAGGGCGCCTTCGTCGACCACTTCAACCACTTCGAGGAGACCTTCGAGGAGTTCCTCCACCGGCTGCGGGAGGACCCGGGCCACCGCTGGGACCACTGGTGGCTCGCCGAGCTCGTCGAGGACGAGGGGCGCACGCCCGTCGGCTGCCTGGTCGGCGCGGTCTCGGAGAGCTCCGGTGGGCCGGACGGGTCCTACGTCGACTACCTCGGCGTCCTGGAGGCCGCGCGCGGTCGGGGAGTGGCCAAGGGCCTGCTGCGGACGATCATCGCCGACGCCGCCCGCCGCGGTCGCGACCGCGTGGGTCTCGAGGTGGACGCGGACTCCTCGACCGGGGCCGACGGCCTCTACACCTCGATGGGCTGGAAGACGAAGTACGTCACCGAGTCCTGGCACCTCGACGTCCCCGTCGACTGATCGGCTCCGGCCGGGCCTCCTGTGGCCCGGGTGGCCGGCGGCCAGAGCAGCGGCCAGAGCAGCGGCCGGACGCCCTCAGGCGTCGAGCGAGGCCCGCAGGGCCCGGTGCACCCCGTCGGGGGTGAGGACGCCGATCAGCTGCGGCCCCCGGCGTACGCCGACCATGCCGCGGTCGCTGCGCAGCATCGCGGCGAGCGCCTCCTCGAGGGTCGCGGAGGCGTCCACCGTGCCGCCGAGGTCGCCGGCCCGCACGCCGTCCACCGGCTGGAGCCGGGCCACGTCGATCGGGGTGACCGAGAGCCGGCGCAGGCCCCGCTCGGAGCCGACGAAGTCCGCGACGAAGTCGTCGGCCGGCCGGGCCAGGAGCTCGGCGGGGGTGGCGTACTGGGCCAGCCGCCCGCCGGCCGCGAAGACGCCCACCCGGTCGCCCATCCGCACCGCCTCGTCGATGTCGTGGGTGACCAGCAGCACCGTCTTGCCCAGGTCGCGCTGGAGCCGGAGGAACTCGTCCTGCAGGTGGACCCGCACCACCGGGTCGACCGCGCCGAACGGCTCGTCCATCAGCAGCACCGGCGGGTTCGCCGCCAGGGCGCGGGCCACGCCGACCCGCTGGCGCTGGCCACCGGAGAGCTGGTGGGGGTAGCGGTCGCCGTACGTCTCCGGGTCGAGCCCGACCAGCTCGAGCAGCTCGCGTGCGCGGGCCCGCGCGGTCGAGCGGGACTCGCCGTACAGCAGCGGCACCGTCATCACGTTCCGCAGCACCCGCTGGTGGGGGAAGAGGCCGACCTGCTGGATGACGTAGCCGATGCCCCGCCGCAGCTCGACCGGGTCCGACCGGGTGACGTCGACGCCGTCGATCTCGATGGTGCCGGTCGAGGGCTCGATGAGCCGGTTGACCATCTTCAGCGTCGTCGACTTGCCGCAGCCCGACGGGCCGACCAGGCAGACCAGCTCACCGGCGGCGACCTCGAGGTCGAGGGAGTGGACCGCCACCGTGCCGTCGTCGTAGGTCTTGCCCACGCCGGAGAGCCGGATCATCGCGGTGCCGCCCGCGAGACCACCCGAGGGGCCGGTAGCGTCCATGCGGTGACCCTACTGGCGCAGCCCGCGGCGGCAGCGGAGCCGAGCTGCTACAGCAGCACGACCAACGAGTGGGTCTGCTGGCAGTACGTCGAGGACCGGCGCGAGGAGATCGTCGACGCGGCGGTGCAGCACGTGGGGATCACCGTCTCGGCGATCGCGCTGGCCGTGCTGATCGCCTTCCCCCTGGCGCTGCTGGCCCGCCGCGCCCCGCGCCTCGAGTCCTCGATCCTCGGCGTCAGCACCGGCCTCTACACGATCCCCTCGCTCGCGCTCTTCCCGCTCTTCCTGCCCTTCACCGGCCTCAGCGCGACCACGGTGGTGCTGGGCCTGGCCCTCTACGCGCTCACGGTCCTGGTGCGGGCGATGCTCGACGGGCTGCGCTCGGTGCCCGAGGACGTCCGGGAGTCGGCCACCGGTCTCGGCTACGGCCCGACGCGCCTGCTGCTGCGGATCGAGCTCCCGCTCGCCCTGCCGGTGTTCATGGCCGGGCTCCGGGTGGCGGCGGTGTCGACGGTCGCCCTGACCACGGTCGGCGTCCTGGTGTCCTACGGCGGGCTGGGGAACCTCATCCAGCACGGCGTGGCCCGCAACTTCCGCGCCGAGCTGCTCACCGCATCGGTGCTGTGCGTCCTGCTGGCGCTCGTCCTCGACGTCGTCATCGTGGCGCTGCAGCGGGCACTGACCCCCTGGACCCGGGGGGCCCGGGCATGACCGTGCTGGCCGACACGTGGGAGTACCTGCTCGACCCATCGAGCTGGAGCGGCCGCAACGGCATGCTGGCGCTGCTCCTCGAGCAGCTGCTCCTCACGGTCACCGCCCTCGTGGCGGCGGCCGCGGTGGGCCTGCCCGTCGCGCTGGCGCTGGGTCACCGGGGCCGCGGCGGCTTCCTCGCGATCAACGTCTCCAACATCGGGCGGGCGGTCCCCACCTTCGCGCTGCTGGCGGTGCTCGTCGCCGCGGACTGGCCCGGCACCGCCCAGCTCGGGCCGTACGGGCGCGCCGGGTTGGCCACGCTGATCGCGCTCACGCTCTTCGGGCTCCCGCCCATCATCACCAACGCCTACGTCGCGATGCGCGAGGTCCCGGCCGAGGTGACCCAGGCCGCCGTCGGCATGGGGATGACCGGGTGGCAGCTCTTCCGCCGGGTCGAGCTGCCGCTCGCCCTGCCGCTCGTGGTCTCCGGGCTGCGGCTGGCGCTGGTCCAGGTGTGGGCGACGGCCACGATCGCCGCCCTGGTGGCGGGTCCCGGCCTGGGCCGGGTGATCACCGACGGCTTCGCGGCCAACTACTACGGCAAGGGCATCGCCGGCGCCGTCGTGGTCGCGGTGGTGGCCCTGGCCCTCGAGGGCTCGTGCGCGCTGCTGCAGCGCACGGTCGACCCGCTCCGCCGCGCGGAGCGCGACCGGTCCGGCCGGGAACGGGGTGCCCCGGCTGGGGAGGACCTGCCTACAGTGGCAGGCGCGACCGGGTCTGCCGGTCGCTGAAGCAGCGGGATCTGCCCGTCTGCACCGGACACGCGCGGGCCCCGCCCGCGGGACACAGAAGGTGGATCCATGCAGCTACGACGTACCGTCCTGTCCCTCGCCGCCGTCGGCACCCTCACCCTGGCCACCGCCTGCGCCGGGGACGACCTCTCCGAGGACGCGCAGGACGGCGGGCAGTCCCCGTCCGGGGGCGGCGCGGTGACCCTGGCGACGCAGAGCTTCGACGAGGCGGCCCTGGTCGGCGCCATGTACGCCGCCGTGCTCGAGGACGCCGGCTACGACGTGACCACCCAGGAGGTCGGCCGCCGCGACGTCTACGTGCAGCAGATGCCCGACGAGGTCGACCTGGCCCCGGAGTACGTCGGCGGCATCGCCGACTTCATGAACACCACCGTGAACGGGCCCGACGCGGAGCCGATCACGACGACCGACACCGAGGAGACGATCGGCAACGTCGAGCCGCTGCTGGAGGAGCGCGGCCTGACCCTCCTCGAGCCGTCGCCCGCCACGTCGCAGAACGCCTACTTCGTCACCCAGGAGTTCTCCGAGCAGGAGGGCGTCACCAAGCTCTCCGACCTCGAGGGCCGCTCGGTGGTGCTCGCCGCCAACGAGGACTGCCCGGGCCGGTCGGACTGCGAGGCCGGCCTCGAGGAGGTCTACGGCATCGACGTCACCGAGGTGCTCCCGCTGGGCTTCGCCTCCCCGCAGACCTACCAGGCCGTGCTCGAGGGCGAGGCGGAGGTCGGCCAGACCGGCACCCTCGACGGCACCCTCGAGGAGCAGGGCCTCGTCCTCCTCGAGGACGACCGGTCGATCCAGCCCGCCCAGAACCTGGTCCCGCTCGTCTCCCAGCCGTTCCTGTCCGAGAACGAGGACGTCGAGGGTCCGCTCAACGACCTCATGGCCGCGCTCGACAACGAGACCCTCGCCGAGCTGATCGCCCGGGTCACCGTCGACCGGGAGCAGGCCGAGGACGTGGCCCGCGACTTCCTCGAGGAGGAGGGCCTGCTCTAGTCCCTCACACCTCGTGCGGGCGCAGCTCCAGGGCCGCGGGTGCGACGGTGCCGGTGTCGATGACCGGTACGTCGATCCGCGGCCCTGCGTCCGTCCGGACCCGGGGCAGCGGGCCGCCGGCCTGGGCGGCGTACGCCATCACCGCGGCCGCGTCCGCGCGCCGGCCCTGCTCGACCAGCCAGCCGGTGAGCCGGTGGACGGGCGGCAGCCCGGAGTGGACGAGCGATCGCTCGCCGAAGAGCTCCTGCACGCCCCCGCGCAGCAGCTCCCACCACTCGTCCGAGCAGCCGGGGATCTCCACGAAGTAGCGGTGCAGGTCGCCGGCGAGCACCCGGTCACGGAAGACCTCGGTCACCTCCGGCGAGCCGTGCGCCTCGACGCTGGCCAGCGCCATCTGCTTGGTCGTCCACCGGTCCCGCAGGTCCTCGAGCGAGGAGCGCTGCTGGGTGATCGAGGTGCCCTCGCCGCGGATCCGCCAGTGGTAGACGACCTCGGGGAGCACGTCGAACCGCCGCGCACGCAGGTAGGCCTCCGTGGTCGTCGGCTGGTCCTCGTAGCGGACCCCCTCGGGCCAGGCGAGCCCCGCCGAGTCCCAGAAGCCGCGGCGGAAGAGCTTGTTCCAGGCGAAGACGTCGCCGAGGACCTCGGGGTGCTCCTCGACCGTGACGGTGCGGCGCTCGCGGTGCAGCCGCGCCATCCACGGCGGCTCGGTCAGCCGGTCGGCTCCTCGCGGGTCGGCCTCCCAGCGCACGATCGAGCCGGTCGCGAAGTCGCTGCCGCTGCGCCGCAGGGCCCGCACCAGCACGTCGTACGCCCCGGGTGGGACCACGTCGTCGGAGTCGGCGAAGGTGACCAGGTCGCCGGTGGCGTGGCGCAGCCCCTCGTTGCGGGCCGCCCCGAGGCCCCGGTTCTCGGTGTGGACGACCCGGACCCGCGGGTCCCGCTCGGCGTAGGAGTCGGCGATCGCCCCGGAGTCGTCGGGGGAGCCGTCGTCGACGACGACCACCTGCAGGTCCACGACCCGGGAGGCCTGGGCGAGCACGCTGTCGAGGCAGGCGGCGAGGTACGCCTGCACGTCGTACACCGGGACCACCACGCTCACCCGGGCCCGGCGTCGCAGCTGCATGCGCCGACAGTAGTGAGCGATAGGCTCACCGGTCGTGACCGACCCCGCAGCCCACCCGCCCGTGGACCCGTCCGCCGTCGACCCCGCCTCGATCGACCCCGCGCACTACCCGCGCAAGGTCCTCTTCGTGGCCGGCGCGGGCCGCAGCGGCACCAGCACCATGGCCGGGCTCATGCAGATCCTGGGGCTGCACGTCCCGCAGCCCGAGGTGGTCGCCGACGAGACCAACCCCAAGGGCTTCGGCGAGCCGGCCTGGGCCGTCGAGCACCACGACCGGCTGCTCAAGGACGCCGGGGTACAGGTGAGCGACGCGCGGCCCGACGCGTGGTTCGAGACCGGCCGGGTCTCCACCCGTGAGCAGGAGCGGATCACCACGGCCGAGTGGCTCGAGGGCCACTTCGGCGTGAGCAGCGAACTGGTGGTCAAGGACCCGCGGCTGGCCTGGTTCCTCTCGCTGTGGCGGGTCGCGGCCGTGCGCACGGGCGCGACGCCGGTCTTCGCGACGATGCTGCGGCCGCCGGCGGAGGTGGTGGGCTCCAAGCAGACCTATTACAAGAACCGGCTCGGGTCGGCCCACCTCGCGGCCTCCTGGCTCAACATGCTGCTGCACACCGAGCGGGCCACCCGCGCCTCGGTGGACTCCGGTGCCGACGGCGCGGCCGACGGCAGTGCCCGCGTCTTCGTCCGGTACGCCGACCTCCTCGACGACTGGACCCGGGTCTGCATGCACGCCGGCGAGACGCTCGGCCTCCAGCACGTCCTGCACGCGCGCAGCGAGCAGATCCGCGACGGCCACCGCTTCGTCGACCCGTCCCTGCGCCGGGTCACCCAGTCCCTGGAGGACCTCGCCCTGCCCCGCCGCCTCCACGACCTCACGGCCGAGACCTGGGCCGAGCTGAACAAGCTCGCCGACCCCGGTGGCGACACCCCGCAGGTGCACCAGGCGCTCGACCAGCTCCGCGAGGCCTACGTCGAGCTGTACGAGGAGTCCGAGGCGATCAGCCGCTCGTCGGTGGTGGCCGCCGAGCAGCGCACCCGCCGCGAGGTCAAGGGCCGCGACGCCAAGCGGGGCCGTCCGGGCCCGCCGGCCGCCCAGGACCCGCGCGACGCCGCGGCTCCCGAGCGCGCCCTGGCCGACCGCATCCCGCACGGCGTGCGTGCCGCCATCCCGCCGTCGGTACGACGCGGCCTGCGCAAGGCCGCGGGCAAGACCCGCCCGTGACCGCGCACCTGGGCCGCACCGGCCTGAGCAACCTCGAGGGCCACACCGACTTCGACATCACGTGGCCGTGGGCGCGGCCCGAGGGGCTGCGGCCGGGCACGACCGCGGTGCTGCGCGTGAAGAACGAGGCGCCCTCCCTGCCGTTCGTGCTGCCGCCCCTCCTGCGGGCCTGCGACCACGTGCTCGTCGTCGACAACGGGTCGACCGACGGCACGCCCGACGTGGCCCGCGAGACCGCGGAGCGGCACGGCCGCGCGGACCGGCTGACGCTGGCGTCGTACCCCTTCGCGGTCGCGCGCGCCGGTGCCGAGCACCTGGCGGTCCACGAGCTGTCGGTGCACTCGCTGTCGTACTTCTACAACTGGTGCTTCGCCCAGGTCGGCACGCGCTACTCGTGGAAGTGGGACGGCGACATGGTGCTCACCACCGAGGGCGAGGTCTCCCTCGCCGACCTCGGCTGGCAGGTGGGCGACGTGCAGACGATCATCCGGGTCCCCCGCCACCCGCTGTTCATCGCCTCCGACGCCAAGGGCTACCTCGACCTCGGCCTGCGCAACGCGGAGGAGTGGGGCTTCCCGATCGGGCCGGACTTCGTCTACACCAAGGCCTTCGAGTGGGAGATCCGCACGACGCCGGTGGGCGTCCGCTCGATCGGCCTGCCGTTCGGGCTCTGCGTGGAGCTGAAGTACCTCGACGGCGACGAGTTCGCGCACTGGACCGACCCGGCCTCCTTCGCCACGTCCTGGCGCAACAAGCGCAAGCGGCGCGAGTGGGAGGTCTTCAACGCCCTCCGCGAGGGGACCGTCCCCGCCGGCGTGGTGGAGATCGACGCCCCCGCCGGCACCCACGTGGTCGACCACGTCACCCACGAGTGGCTCCCGCGCGCCCCGCGCCCGCTCGACGTGGGCCCGCAGCGCCGCTGACCCTTCCGACCCAGTGGCCGCGCGTGTCGTCCGGCTCCGGTCGGCGAGACCCAGGTCACGCCTGGGAACCGTTCTCCCGGAGGTCTGGACCGGCGTACCGTTGCCGCGCTGGCCCGGCGCACGATGGGTACAGCAGGACAACACAGGCAACGAGCACACGTCCGGTACCCACACCGGCCCGCACCCGGCGACGGGGGCGGGTGGTCGGAGGGACTGGAACGAAAGGTTCGACACCATGACGCACCGACCCCTCGGGGTGGGCGTCGTCGGCGCAGGTCGCGTCGGCGCCGTCCTCGCCGCCGCCCTCCGCTCCGCCGGCCACCGCGTGGTCGCGGCCGCCGGCGAGTCCGACGCCTCCCGCGCACGGATCGCCGAGCTCCTGCCCGGCGTGCCGAACGAGAAGCCGTCCGCGGTCGCCCGCGCCTGCGACGTGCTGCTGCTGACGGTCCCCGACGACATGCTCGGGAACGTCGTCTCGATGCTCGCCGCGTCCGGGGCCCTCCACGAGGGCCAGTACGTCGTGCACACCTCCGGCCGCCACGGCCTCGCCGTCCTCGAGCCGGCCCGCGCGGTCGGCGCGCGGGTGGTCGCCATGCACCCCGCGATGACCTTCACCGGCACCGGCGTCGACCTCGGCCGGCTCGCCGCCGACGGCGGCTGCGTCTTCGGGCTGACCGCCGGGCCGGCCGAGCGGGAGCTCGCCGAGGGGCTGGTCGCCGACCTCGGCGGCCGGCCGATGTGGGTGCCCGAGGAGATGCGCACGCTCTACCACGCGGGCCTGGCCCACGGCGCGAACCACCTGGTCACCCTGGTCACCGAGGCGATGGAGATGCTCGCCGCCGCCGGTGCCGACGACCCCGCCGGCACGCTCCGCCCGCTGCTGACCGCCGCGCTCGACAACGCGCTGGCTCACGGTGACGCCGCCCTGACCGGCCCGATCGTCCGTGGCGACGTCGGCACGGTGTCCGCGCACCTCGACGACCTGGTCGCGAACGCCCCGCACACGCTCCCGTCGTACGTCGCGCTGGCCCGCGCCACCCTCGGCCGGGCCGTCACCGACGGCCGGCTGCTGCCCATCCGGGCGATGAAGATCCACGAGCTGCTCGAGTCGGCCGTCGCCGAGGCGCCCGGCGCCGGTGCGACCGCCAGCGGGCGCGCACGCCGCTGATGACCACCGCCCCGGTCCTCGCGTCCACGCGCGAGGAGCTCAGCGACCTGCTCCTGGCCGCCCGGCGCGCCGGCCGGCCCGTCGGCTTCGTCCCGACCATGGGTGCCCTCCACGAGGGCCACGCGAGCCTCGCCCGCGAGGCCCGCACCCGCGTCGGCGACGGTCCCGTCGTGGCGTCGGTCTTCGTCAACCCGCTGCAGTTCGGCCCCGACGAGGACCTGGACCGCTACCCCCGCACGCTCGACGCCGACCTGGAGGTCTGCGCCCGCGAGGGGGTCGACGTGGTCTTCGCGCCGAGCGTCGCGGAGCTCTACCCCGGCGGCGTCCCGACGGGCGCCGGCGGCACGGCCGACGGGGCCGTGACCGTCGACCCCGGCCCGCTGGCCGACGTGCTCGAGGGGCGCACCCGGCCCGGCCACTTCCGGGGCGTGCTGACCGTGGTCGCGAAGCTCTTCGGCCTGGTCCGGCCCGACGTGGCGGTCTTCGGCCAGAAGGACTACCAGCAGCTGGTGCTGGTGCGCCGGATGGTCGCGGACCTGTGCCTGGGCGTCGACGTCGTCGGCGCCGAGACGGTCCGCGAGGTCGACGGGCTGGCGCTCTCCAGCCGCAACCGGTACCTCGACGCCGAGCAGCGCGAGGAGGCGCTGGCGCTGAGCCGGGCGCTCTTCGCCGCGCGGGAGGCTGCGCCGTACGGCGTCGCCGTCGCGCTCGACGCGGCGCGCGCGGAGCTGCGTCGGGGCAAGGCGGTCGACCTGGACTACCTCGAGGTGACGACGCCCGACCTGGACCCGCTGCCCGAGGCCGTGCCGTCCGGCACCCCCGCCCGGATCCTCGTGGCGGCCCGCGTCGGCAGCACCCGGCTGATCGACAACCTCCCCCTCGTCCTGGGCGACCCGGGCGACGACTCCAGCACCGACCCCAGCACCGACCCCAGCACCGACCCCAGCACCGACCGAGAAGAGCGCTGATGCTCCGCACCATGATGAAGAGCAAGATCCACCGGGCCACCGTCACGCAGGCGGACCTGCACTACGTCGGCTCGGTGACCGTCGACGCGGACCTCCTCGACGCCGCCGACCTGCTCCCCGGCGAGCTGGTCCACATCGTCGACATCACCAACGGGGCGCGGCTGGAGACCTACACCATCGCCGGCGAGCGCGGCTCCGGCGTCATCGGCATCAACGGCGCGGCGGCCCGCCTGGTCCACCCCGGCGACCTGGTCATCCTGATCGGCTACGGCCAGATGGAGACGGCCGAGGCCCGGGAGCACCAGCCGCACGTCGTCTTCGTCGACGCCGACAACAAGATCATGGCGACCGGCTTCGACCCCGCCGAGACCTTCGACGGCCCCGGTCTGGTCCGGGGCGACGCGACCGCCGGCCGCTAGCCTGCGACGATGCAGACCCCGGCGGCGGTACGCCGCGCCGTCCCGCTCCCGGGCCGCCTCGCGGCGCCCGAGCCGGGCTGGACGACCCGCGCCGACGTCGTCGTCATCGGCTCCGGCATCGCCGGCCTGACCGCGGCCCTCCGGCTGCGCGAGCACGTCGGCAAGGTCCTCGTCGTCACCAAGGACGTCCTCTCGGCCGGCTCCACCCAGTGGGCGCAGGGCGGGATCGCCGCCGCGCTGGGTGAGGGGGACACGCCGGAGGAGCACGAGGTGGACACCCTCGTCGCCGGCGCCGGCGCGTGCGACCTCGACGCCGTGCGGGTCCTGGTCGGCGAGGGCCCGGAGGCGGTGCGCGAGTTGATCGCGCTGGGCGCCCGGTTCGACGTCGACGCCTCAGGCCTGCTCGCGCTGACCCGCGAGGGCGGCCACCACCGGGACCGGATCGCCCACGCGGGCGGCGACGCCACGGGCGCGGAGATCCAGCGCGCCCTGGTCGCCGCCGTCGAGCTCGCGGCCGACATCGAGGTCGTCCAGCACGCCCTGGCCGTGGACCTGCTCCTCGCCGGGGACGGCGGGGTGGCGGGGGTGACGCTGCACGTGATGGGCGAGGGGGAGCGCGACGGCATCGGTGCGGTGCACTGCCGGGCGGTGGTGCTGGCCAGCGGCGGCCTGGGGCAGGTCTTCTCCCAGACCACGAACCCAGGGGTCGCCACCGGCGACGGCATGGCCCTGGCCCTGCGGGCGGGCGCGACCCTCCGCGACCTGGAGTTCGTCCAGTTCCACCCGACCGTGATGTACCTCGGCCCCGACTCCCGGGGCCAGCAGCCGCTCATCTCCGAGGCCGTCCGCGGCGAGGGCGCCTTCCTGGTCGACGGCCCCCCGGAGGCCGGCGGCCGCCGGCTGATGCAGGGCGTCCACCCGCTCGCCGACCTCGCGCCACGCGACGTCGTCGCCAAGGCGATCACCCGGCGCATGCACGAGACCGGACGGCCGCACCTGTGGCTCGACGCCCGCCACCTCGGCGCCCCCGGTGACGGGGAGGAGTACTGGCGGCGGCGGTTCCCCACCATCCTCGCCACCGCCCGCCGGCACGGCGTCGACCCGGTCACCGAGCTGCTGCCGGTGGCCCCCGCGTGCCACTACGCCTCGGGTGGGGTCCGCACCGACCTGTGGGGCCGCTCGGACGTGCCCGGCCTCTACGCCACCGGCGAGGTCGCGTGCTCGGGCGTGCACGGGGCCAACCGGCTGGCCTCGAACTCGCTGCTCGAGGGGTTGGTGTTCTCCCGCCGGATCGCGACCGTGCTGCCCGGCGAGCTCCGGCCGTGGTCCGAGCCGGCGCCGGACCCGCGCGCTCCCGGGCTGGTCGCCGGGTCGGCCCGCCGTGAGCTCCAGGAGCTGATGACCGACCGGGTGGGCGTGCTGCGCAGCGCCGAGGGCCTCGCTGCCGCGGGCGCGGCCCTCGCCGACCTGGCCGGCCGTCCGGCCGAGCTCGTCGACCTCGCGTCGTGGGAGACCACCAACCTGGTGACCGTCGCGACCGCGCTGGCCGGTGCGGCCGCGCGCCGAGAGGAGACCCGCGGGTCGCACTGGCGGGAGGACCACCCCGAGCGCGACGACGGGAGGATGGCCGGCCACTTCGACGTCACCCTCGTCGGTGGTGTGCCCTCGATCGACTTCCATCCCGCTCCTGCGACCGACGGAGACCTCGTCCGATGATCACGACCACGCCGTACGACGCCCTGCCGACCGACCTGCTCGCCGAGCTCGAGGCCGGCGGGCTCGACCCGCGGGCCGTGCACGCCCACGTCCTCCAGGCGCTAGCCGAGGACGTGCCGACCGAGGACGTCACCAGCCTGGCCACCATCGGCCCCGACACCCGGGCCGTCGGCGACGTCGCCGCCCGAGAGGCCGGGACGGTGGCCGGTCTCGGCGTCGCGGCCCTCGCCCTCCACCTGGTCCTGGGCGACCAGGTGCAGGTCACCGGCCGGGTGCCGGACGGCACGCGGGTGCGCCCCGGCGACGTGGTGATGCGGGTGGCCGGCCCGGCCCGCGGCCTGCTGACCGCCGAGCGGACCGCCCTCAACTACGCCAGCCACCTCTCCGGCGTGGCCACGGCGACGGCCGCCTGGGTCGAGGCCCTCGAGGGCACGGGAGCCCGGGTGCTCGACACCCGCAAGACGCTGCCGACGTACCGGTCGCTGCAGAAGTACGCCGTGCGCTGCGGCGGCGGCCTCAACCACCGCACCAGCCTCTCGGACCGGGCGATGGTCAAGGACAACCACGTCGTGGCGGCCGGCGGCGTGGTGCCCGCCTACCGCGCGGTCCGCTCGACGTACCCCGAGCTGAGGGTCGAGGTGGAGGTGACCGACCTCGACCAGCTCCGCGAGGTGCTCGACGCCGGTTGCGAGGAGGTGCTCCTCGACAACATGCCCACCGAGGTCATGGCCGAGGCGGTGCGGCTGGTCGACCGGCTGGGGCTGGCGGGCCGGGTGACGCTCGAGGCGTCCGGCGGGCTCACGTTCGACCGGGCCCGCGAGGTGGCCGCGACCGGCGTCGACTACATCTCGGTCGGTGCGCTGACCCACTCGGTGCGCGTCTTCGACCTCGGGCTGGACCTGCACGAGGAGGGGTAGCCGTGCCGTTGCTGGTCGCCGACATCGGCAACAGCCACACCGTCCTGGGGCTGGTCCAGGACGGTGAGGTCTCCGCGCACTGGCGCGTGAGCACCGGCGAGGGGCGCACGGCCGACGAGTGGGCGGTCCTGCTCCGCGGCCTGCTGGGCGGGCTGCCCGAGCGCGCGGCGGCCGGGGTGGAGGGCATCTCGGTCTGCTCGACCGTCCCCTCCGTGCTGCACGAGTGGCGCGACATGCTCGTGCGCCACTTCCCCGGGCTGCCGTGCCTGGTGGTCGAGCCGGGGGTGCGCACCGGCGTGCCGGTGCTCATGGACAACCCCCGCGAGGTCGGCACCGACCGGATCATCAACGCACTGGCCGCGGCACGGCTGCACGGGGGGCCGGCGATCGTCGTCGACTTCGGCGGGACGGCGACGACCTTCGACGTCGTGAGCGCCGCCGGGCAGTACGTCGGGGGTGCCATCGCACCCGGGCTGGAGCTCTCCCTCGAGGCGCTCGGCCGGCGCGGCGCCCAGCTCCGGGAGGTCGAGCTCGCCCGCCCGAGGTCGGTGATCGCCAAGAACACCGTCGAGGCGCTGCAGTCCGGCATGGTCTTCGGCGTCGCCGCGCAGGTGGAGGGGCTCGTGACGCGGATGACCGCCGAGCTCGGCGTTCATCGCGACGATATGAAGATCATCGCGACCGGGCACCTCGCGCCCTTGGTCCTCGTTGAGTGCGCGGTATTCACGGCCCATTCTCCATGGCTCACGCTGCAGGGTTTGGAACTGGTCTTCCGGCGCAATTCATGAACGGCGCCACGTCTTTACCCGAATAGGAGATCGAAGGAATTGGCCTAAACGAAACAACCTGGCAGGATCCATGGCGCCGGAATCATCCATGCCGGTCATCCACCGTCCGGTGACGTCAGTGAGGAAAGAATCATGGCGCAGAAGATCCACATCGTCCTCGAGGACGATCTCGACGGCAGCGAAGCGACCGAGACCGTCTCTTTCGCCCTCGACGGGACGTCGTACGAGATCGACCTGAACGACGAGAACGCCGACAAGCTCCGCGGTGTGCTCGCGCCGTACGTCGGCCACGCGCGCAAGGTGGCTGCGTCCCGTCGTGGCGGCGGCCGTCGCGGCTCGGGGTCGGGCAGCAGCGCGGGCAGCTCCTCGGGCTCCAGTGCCAAGGAGATCCGTGAGTGGGCCAGGAACAACGGGTACGAGGTCCCGGACCGGGGCCGCGTGTCGGCCGAGGTCCGCGAGGCCTACGACGCCGCCCACTGAACCTCGCTGACCCCTCAGCACCACCCGACGTCCCGGGGCGTCCGCTCGAGCGTGTTCGCTCACAGCGGATGCCCCGGGCGCGTTGTGAGGGAACGCGTAGGCTGTCGACGGGGTTGAACCGAATGTCCCGCCCGCCCCGGATGGTGGCGGACGGTCCCCCCAGAAACTCGAGGAGCGTGCATGTTCGAGCGGTTCACTGACCGAGCTCGCCGGGTGGTCGTGCTGGCCCAGGAAGAGGCCCGCATGCTCTCCCACAACTACATCGGGACCGAGCACATCCTGCTCGGCCTGATCCACGAGGGCGAGGGGGTCGCGGCGAAGGCGCTGGAGAGCCTCGACATCTCCCTCGAGGCGGTCCGTGCCCAGGTCGAGGAGATCATCGGCCAGGGGCAGCAGGCCCCGAGCGGGCACATCCCGTTCACCCCCCGCGCCAAGAAGGTGCTCGAGCTGTCCCTGCGCGAGGCGCTGCAGCTCGGCCACAGCTACATCGGGACCGAGCACATCCTGCTCGGCCTGATCCGCGAGGGCGAGGGCGTGGCGGCCCAGGTGCTCCAGAAGCTCGGCGCCGACCTCAACCGGGTGCGCCAGCAGGTCATCCAGCTGCTCTCCGGCTTCCAGGGCAAGGAGTCCTCGCAGTCGGCCGCGGCCGCCACGGGCGCCGGGGGCGACGCCCCGTCGTCCTCCCTGGTGCTCGACCAGTTCGGTCGCAACCTCACCCAGGACGCCCGCGAGGGCAAGCTGGACCCGGTGATCGGCCGGGAGCAGGAGATCGAGCGGGTCATGCAGATCCTCTCGCGGCGCACGAAGAACAACCCCGTGCTCATCGGTGAGCCCGGCGTCGGCAAGACCACGATCGTCGAGGGACTCGCGGCCGACATCGTCAAGGGCAACGTGCCGGAGACGCTGAAGGACAAGCAGATCTACACCCTCGACCTCGGCGCGCTGGTCGCCGGGTCCCGCTACCGCGGTGACTTCGAGGAGCGCCTGAAGAAGGTGCTCAAGGAGATCCGCACCCGCGGCGACATCGTGCTGTTCATCGACGAGATCCACACCCTCGTCGGCGCCGGCGCCGCCGAGGGCGCGATCGACGCCGCCAGCATCCTCAAGCCGATGCTGGCCCGCGGCGAGCTGCAGACCATCGGTGCGACCACCCTCGACGAGTACCGCAAGTACCTCGAGAAGGACGCGGCGCTGGAGCGGCGCTTCCAGCCCATCCAGGTCGCCGAGCCGTCGATCGCCCACACCATCGAGATGCTCAAGGGCCTGCGCGACCGCTACGAGGCGCACCACCGGGTCACCATCACCGACGAGGCCCTCGTCTCGGCGGCGACCCTGGCCGACCGCTACATCTCCGACCGGTTCCTGCCGGACAAGGCGATCGACCTGATCGACGAGGCCGGCTCCCGGCTGCGGATCCGCCGGATGACCGCCCCCTCCGACCTGCGCGAGTACGACGACAAGATCGCCGACGTGCGGCAGCGCAAGGAGGCTGCGATCGACGGCCAGGACTTCGAGGCCGCCGCCCGCCTGCGCGACGAGGAGAAGCAGCTCATCCTCGCCAAGTCCGAGCGCGAGAAGCAGTGGCGTGCCGGGGACATGGACGAGGTCGCCGAGGTCGACGAGGAGCTCATCGCCGAGGTGCTCGCCGTGGCGACCGGCATCCCGATCGTCAAGCTGTCGGAGGAGGAGTCCACCCGGCTGCTCAAGATGGAGGACGAGCTCCACAAGCGCGTCATTGGCCAGGACGAGGCCGTCAAGGCGCTCTCGCGGGCCATCCGTCGTACCCGTGCCGGCCTGAAGGACCCGAAGCGCCCCGGCGGCTCGTTCATCTTCGCGGGCCCCTCGGGTGTCGGCAAGACCTGGCTGTCCAAGACGCTCGCGGAGTTCCTCTTCGGCGACGAGGACGCGCTGATCCAGCTCGACATGTCGGAATTCGGCGAGAAGCACACCGTCTCCCGCCTCTTCGGCTCGCCTCCGGGTTACGTCGGTTACGAAGAGGGTGGCCAGCTCACCGAGAAGGTGCGCCGCAAGCCGTTCTCCGTGGTGCTCTTCGACGAGGTCGAGAAGGCCCACCCCGACATCTTCAACAGCCTGTTGCAGATCCTCGAGGAAGGCCGCCTGACCGATTCCCAGGGCCGGGTCGTGGACTTCAAGAACACCGTCATCATCATGACCACCAACCTCGGTACCCGCGACATCGCCAAGGGCATGAACCTCGGTTTCGCCGGCGCCGCGGGTGGTCCCGGTGACTACGACCGGATGAAGAACAAGGTCTCGGAGGAGCTCAAGCAGCACTTCCGTCCGGAGTTCCTCAACCGTGTCGACGAGGTCATCGTCTTCCCGCCGCTCTCGCAGGACCAGATCATCTCGATGGTCGACAACATGATCGCCTCCGTGGAGGTCCGCCTCCGCGACCGCGACATGAAGCTCGAGCTCACGCAGAACGCCAAGAACCTGCTCGCCGTGCGGGGCTTCGACCCCGTCCTCGGTGCGCGGCCGTTGCGGCGCACGGTGCAGCGCGAGATCGAGGACGTGCTCGCGGAGAAGATGCTCTTCGGCGAGGTCGGCCCGGGCATGATCGTGCTGGTCGACGCCGAGGGCGAGGGCCCGGAGGCGACGTTCACCTTCGACGGCCAGAAGGTCGGCGACCTGCCGGACCTGCCCCCGTTCGAGACTGCCGGCGTGGAGTCCGGAATCGAGTCGACGCCGGTCGAGGGCGAGGGCCCGAACGACGACGCCAGCGGCACCGACGTGCCGAGGTCCGGCGACTGACCGACGACCGCAGCACCACCCGCCACGGGCGGCACCCCTCGGGGTGCCGCCCGTGCGGCGTCCTACGGCGGCTCGTGGACCAGGCCCGACCCTTGCTGTGACTATCCCGTCGGGACCACCCCCTAGGCTGGCGACCGTGCTCCTCACCGTCAGCACCGTCAAGGACACGCTGCCCAACCTCCAGCGGTTCGTGGAGGGCAACCTCAAGGGCGGCGTCGACCACCTCGTGGTCTTCCTCGACGCCGGAGATCCCGAGGTCCGCGCCTGGCTCGACGACCATCCGAGGGTGAGCTGTGTGCGCACCGACTCCACCTGGTGGCGTGGCGAGCGACCGGCGGAGCTCAACGTGCGCCAGCGGATCAACGCCAACGTGGTCAAGGCGCTGCTGAGCCGCTGCGGCTGGGCGGAGTGGATCTTCCACGTCGACGCCGACGAGATCCTCCAGGTGGACCGGGAGGTGCTGGCTGCGGTGCCGGCCGAGACCCGCGTCGTGAAGCTGGCCCCGCTCGAGGCGGTCAGCCGCAAGCACTGGGACGGCGACCCCACCCACTTCAAGCGGCTCCTCGGGAAGCCGGACCTCACCCTGCTGCAGACCCTCGGCGCCATCGACCGGCCCGCCAACGGGGCCTACTTCCACGGCCACGTCGACGGGAAGTCCGGCGTCCGGCCCGCCACCGACGTGTGGCTGACCCTCCACCACGGGGTCGACGCCGCCAAGGATGAGCTGCCGGCGTACGCCGACGCGGAGCGGTTGCGGGTGCTGCACTACGAGTCCTTCTCGGGCGAGGACTTCGTCCGGAAGTGGACCTCCATCCTGGCCGCCGGACCGATGGCGAACTTCCGGCCCGCCCGGGAGCCCACCGCGGTCGCGCTGCGGGCGCTCCTCGACAAGGGGCTCACCGAGGAGCAGGCGGCGCCGTACCTGATGCGGATCTTCGAGCGCACGACCGAGGACGACTTCGAGACCCTCCGCGACCTCGGGCTCCTCGTCGAGGCCGACCCCCGCGCGGGCACGCACGTCCCGCTGGAACCTCCGGCCGGTGCGATCGACCAGCTGCGCGCGCTGCTGGAGCGGGTCCGGGACGAGCCGAAGCGCCTCTTCCACCCCGGCGAGCCGGCGGCGGCCGTCGAGCAGGTCCTGGACCGGGTCACCGCCGGCCAGGCCGGGGCGCAAGCCACGGACCAGGTCAGGGGAGCGCGTAGCTTCCTGCGTCGGTCCTGACCGCCAGGCCGTCGGCCACCAGGCCCGCCAGGCAGCGCCGGCGCTGGGCCTCGTCGGCCCAAGCGGCCTCGAGGATGCTCGGGTGGACCGCTCCGGTCGCGTCGCGCAGCACCGCGAGCAGCCGCCCGCGGCACTGCCGGTCGGTGCCGGCCCAGGTCTGCGTCCGCCGCGGCGGCCCGTCGTACGCCGGGTGGCCGGCCGCGCGCCACGCGCACAGGTGGGCGACGGGGCACGCAGGGCAGGCCGGCCGGTTCGCGGTGCACACGAGCGCGCCCAGCTCCATCACGGCGACCGCCCACGTCGCGGCGGTCTCCTCGTCGTCGGGGAGGACGCCGGTGGCCAGCTCCCGCTCCGCCTTCGTCACGTGCTGGGCGGGCAGCTCCACACCGCCGAGCGTGCGGGCCAGGACCCGGCGCACGTTGGTGTCGAGGACGACGTGGCGCTGGCCGAAGGCGAAGCTGGCGACGGCGGCCGCGGTGTACTCCCCGACGCCGGGCAGCGCGAGCAGGTCGGCGTGGTCGGTGGGCACCTCGCCACCGTGCCGCTCGACGATGGCGGTGGCGGCCGCGTGCAGCCGCAGCGCGCGCCGGGGGTAGCCCAGGCGGCCCCACATCCGGACCGCCTCGCCGGTCGGCTCCGCCGCGAGGTCGGCCGGGGCGGGCCAGCGCTCCAGCCACTGCTCGTGGACGGGGAGGACGCGGGCGACGGGGGTCTGCTGCAGCATCAGCTCGGAGACGAGCACCGACCAGGCCGACGCCTCCGGGCGACGCCACGGCAGGTCCCGCGCGTGCGCGGCGTACCACTCCAGGATCGGCTCGTGGAGGTCGCTCACCGGCCCATTCTCGCCTCCCACCACCCGCCGGCGCGCTTCGGCGGGGGCGTCCCCGGTGTGGCACCCGAGCTGCGGCGGCCGCGCTGACTAGCCTGCTGGCCATGACGTCGCTGACGCGTGGGCCGCTGCCGCCCTCGGTGTACTGGCGGCGCCGTCTGGTGGTGCTGTCGCTGGCCCTGGTGGTCGCGCTGGGGGTCGGCAGGCTGGTGTCCGGGGGGAGCGACGGCTCCGAGGCCGACCGGGCCAGCACCGTGGCAGCCGACGCGTCGACGCCGGCCCCGACCCCGACTCAGCCCGGGACGGGGACGGGCACGGAGACGGGCACGGAGACGGGCACCGTGCTGCCGTCCACCGGACCCGCTCCCGGCCAGGCCGCCGGCGGTACGACCGGCGAGGCGGACCCGAAGCAGGGCAAGCGGGGAAAGAAGGCCGCGCCGCCCGAGCCGGTCCTGACCGAGCCCGAGGGCCGGTGCGACAGTGCCGACGTGGCCGTGACCCCGGAGGTTCCCGAAGCGGTCGCCGGCCGTCACGTCGAGGTGGTGCTCAACCTCCGCACCGTGCTCAGCCCGGCCTGCACCTGGCGGGTCTCGCCGTCCAACCTGACGCTCAACATCACCTCCGGCAGCGACGACATCTGGTCGACGCGGGAGTGCCCCCGCGCGCTCCCCGCCGAGGACGTGGTGATCCGCAACAACGCGACCACGGCCGTGTCCGTCACCTGGCGGCGGGCTGCCCGGATGGACGACGAGTGCAGCCGGATCGTGGAGTGGGCCATGCCGGGCTACTACCACGCGACGGCGGCCGCCCTGGGTGGGGAGCCGAGCGACGTGCAGTTCCGGCTCGAGCCGCCGAGCGGCCCGTCGGCGTCGGGCGGGGCAGGCGGCGCGGACAAGCCGAAGCGCCGCTGAGCGCGCTCGCCGGCTGGCTCAGACGTACCGCTCGAGGATCGTCGACTCGGCCAGCCGCGAGAGCCCCTCACGCACGGAGCGGGCGCGCAGCTCGCCGACCCCGTCGACGGCCTGCAGGTCGTCGATGCCGGCCGAGAGCAGCTTCTGCAGCGTGCCGAAGTGCTCCACGAGGCGGTCGACGACCGGCCCGGGCAGGCGCGGGACCTTCGCGAGGAGCCGGTAGCCGCGGGGCGCGACCGCGCCGTCGAGGTGCTCCGCGGTGCCCAGGCCGAGCACCCGGGCCGTCGACGCGGGGTCGACGAGCTCGGTGGGGGAGAGCGCCTCGAGCTTCGCGATCACGTCCTCCGGGCTCTTGCTGCGCTTGCCGGCGGGCAGGTAGTCGCGGATGACCAGCTCGCGCTCGGCGTCGACGCCGGTCACCAGCTCCTCCAGCTGCAGCGAGAGCAGCCGGCCGTCGGTGCCCAGCTCGAGGACGTAGTCCTCGATCTCGCGGGCGATCCGGATGACCATCTCCAGGCGCTGGGCGACCACGGCCACGTCGCGGACGGTCACCAGGTCCTCGATCTCGAGCGCCGAGAGGGTGCTCGCGACCTCGTCGAGGCGGAGCTTGTACCGCTCCAGGGTGGCCAGCGCCTGGTTGGCCCGGGAGAGGATCTGGCCGGAGTCCTCGAGGACGTGGCGGGTCTCCCCGACGTACGCCGCGATGATCTGCATCGACTGGGACACCGAGATGACGGGGAAGCCCGTCTGCCGCGCCACCCGGTCGGCCGTCCGGTGCCGGGTGCCGGTCTCCTCCGAGGGGATCGTGTGGTCGGGCATCAGGTGGACCGCCGCCCGCAGGATGCGGGTGAGGTCCTTGTCGATGATGATGCCGCCGTCCATCTTGGCCAGCTCGCGCAGCCCGGTCGCGGTGAAGGGCACGTCGAGCACGAAGCCACCCGTGGAGATCGACTCCACGACCTTGTCGTTGCCCAGCACGATCAGCGCGCCGGTGCGGCCGCGCAGGATCCGCTCGAGCCCGTCGCGCATCGCGGTGCCGGGAGCGATGGAGGCCAGCGTGGCCCGCAGGCGGAGGACGTCCTCGGAGCGGTCGGTGGCCACGCGCGTCCTTCCGGGTCGGGCCCCCTCCGGGGCGGTCAGCGGCGCGTCCGGCCGCACGAGCACAGCGTAAGGCCAACCGGCCCCGCGGTCGGCGGTGGCGCGTCAGTCCAGCGCGTGCAGGGCGCGTGCCTGCTCCGCGGTGAGCCGGAGCAGGTGGAGCGCGGCGGCCACGCCGGGCACCTCGACGACCTTCATCCCCTCGACCTCGCGGTGCGCCCCGCCCCGCGGGCCGGCAGGCGCGCCGGCCGGCCGGGGCACGATCGCGACCTGGAATCCGAGCCGGGCCGCCTCCGCCAGGCGGAGCTCGAGGTCGCGGACCCGGCGCAGCTCGCCGGAGAGGCCGATCTCGCCGATGGCGACGGCCCCGGTCGGTGGTGGCGAGGCCAGCGTGGCCGAGGCGAGGGCGACCGCGAGGGCGAGGTCGGCGGCCGGCTCGTGGAGCCGCGCGCCACCCACGGTGGAGGCGAAGACGTCGTGCCCGTGCAGCCGGAGGCCGACGTGCTGCTGCAGCACGGCGAGGACCATCGCCATCCGGGAGGAGTCGAGCCCGGAGGTGGTGCGCCGCGGCCGCTCCTGCGAGGACGGCGTCACCAGCGCCTGCACCTCCGCCAGCAGGGGGCGGCGCCCCTCCATGGTCACGGCCACGCAGGTGCCCGGCACGCGGACGTGGTGGTGCTCCACGAAGAGGCCCGTCGGGTCCGCCACGGCGCTGATGCCCTCGGAGCCCAGGTCGAAGCAGCCGACCTCGTCGATGGGGCCGAACCGGTTCTTCACGGCCCGCACCATCCGGAACCGCGAGCCGCGGTCGCCCTCGAAGTGCAGCACGACGTCGACGAGGTGCTCCAGGACCCGAGGACCGGCGATCGAGCCGTCCTTGGTGACGTGCCCGACCAGCACGGTGGTGATGTTGCGGGTCTTGGCCATCCGCACCAGCGCGGCCGCGACCTCCTTGACCTGGGTGACGCCGCCGGGGACCCCCTCGACGCCGGGCGCGCCGATGGTCTGCACGGAGTCGACCACCAGCAGCGTGGGGCGGACCTGCTCGATGTGGGTCAGCACCGCACCCAGGTCGGTCTCGGCCGCGAGGTACAGCTCCTCGTGCACGCCCCCGGTGCGGTCGGCCCGCAGGCGCACCTGCGAGGCCGACTCCTCCCCGGTGACGTAGAGCGTGCGGTGCTGGTAGCGCGCGGTCTGGGCGGCGACCTCGAGCAGCAGCGTGCTCTTGCCGACGCCGGGCTCGCCGGCGAGGAGGATCGCGGCGCCGGGCACCAGCCCGCCGCCGAGCACCCGGTCGAGCTCGGGCACGCCGCTGCTGCGGGAGGCGGCGTCCTCGACCGACACCTCGCCGATCGGCACGGCCGGGCGCGTCACCGGGCTGGCCGTCGTGCGGCCGACCGGGGTGGCGCCCTCCGCGACCGAGCCCCACGCCTGGCACTCCCCGCACCGGCCCACCCACTTGGCGGTCTCCCACCCGCACTCGGAGCAGCGGTACGACGGTCGCGGTTGCTTGGGCATGCCCGAACGCTAGGCGAGGGCGCCGACAGTGGCCCGCGGCCGCGCCGCAGCGGGGCCCGGTCGGCCGGCGGGCCGGCGCTCACTCCCGGGACGAGGGCCCGAGGGCGCCGACCGTCGTTTATCGTGGGGATTGGAACGATCAAGTCGAGGCGACGCGGCGGTGCCGAAGGGTCCGCCGAGGATGCGCCGGAGGTGCTGATGACGCGGGTCCCCGGGCGGACGCCCACGGCTCCGCCCACCCTCGCCGACGTGGCCGAGCGCGCGGGCGTCTCGCGCCAGACCGTCTCCAACGCCGTGAACAACCCCGACCTGCTGCGTGCCGACACGCTGCTGCGGGTGCAGCAGGCGATCGAGGAGCTCGGCTACTCGCCCAACCGGGCGGCCCGCAACCTGCGCACCCGGGCCTCCCACCTGGTCGGCCTGCGGATCGGCCCGGTGCTGGAGGGGACGGCCAGCGCGGTCATGGACCGCTTCGTCCACTCGCTGGTCGAGACGTCCCGGGAGGCCGGCAAGCACGTGCTGCTCTTCGCCGGCGACCACCTCGACCCGCTGGCGGGGTACGACGACCTCCTGCGCTCCACCGCGGTCGACGCGTTCGTCGTCACCGACACCTACCTCGGCAATCCCCAGGCCGCGTGGCTGGGCGCCAAGCGCGCGCCGTTCGTCGCCTTCGGTCGCCCCTGGGACAACCCGGCCGCCGGCCACCCGTGGGTCGACGTGGACGGGGCGGCCGGCTGCGAGCTGGCGACCGACCACCTGCTCGACCAGGGCCACGAGCGGATCGCCTGGATCGGCTGGCGCAAGGACTCCTGGCTCGGCGAGGACCGGCGCTCGGGCTGGAGCCGGGCCATGCGCGAGCGCGGCCTGCCGACCACGGGTCTCGCCTCGCGCGTCGAGGACACCGTGGCCTCGGGTCGCGGCGCCAGCGAGGTGCTGCTCGACGAGGCGCGTCCGACCGCCTTCGTCTGCGCGTCCGACACGCTGGCGATGGGCGTCCTGCACACGCTCGCCGACCGGGGGCTCGTGCCGGGCCGCGACGTCGCGGTCGTGGGTTTCGACGACTCGCAGGTCGCCCAGGTCGTGCACCCGGGACTCACCTCGGTGCGCCAGCCGCTCGAGGAGGTCGCCGTGGAGGTGGTCAAGGCGCTCGAGGGGCTGCTGGCCCACCCGCCCGCGGTGGGCCGCGGCGTGCTGCTCACGCCGACGCTCGCCGTGCGGGGCTCGACCCTGGGTCCGGTCCTGGGCCCGACGCCGCCCGGGCCTCAGTAGCGGCGCCACCAGAGGTTGACCGCGTAGTCGACCTCCGTGCCCTCGTGCTCGGCGAGGACCTGCTCCGCCACGCTGGCCGGCAGCTCGATGCGGACCACCTGCTCGAGGTCGGCGCGCGAGGAGAACGACCACCCGACGTCCAGCGGTACCCGTGTCCAGCCCTGCTGCGCCCAGAACCGCTCGACGGTGGCCGGCTCCGGCAGGTGCGGGAAGCCCCGGCGGAACCAGTGGCCGAAGGTCGAGCGCGACGCGTCGTTGTCGATGACGAACGCCGTGCCGCCACGCCGCAGCACCCGCGCGAGCTCGGCCAGGCCCGGCTCGCAGCCGGGGCCGAAGAAGTAGGCCCACCGGGCGTGCGCCACGTCCACCGAGGCGTCCGGCAGCGGCACCGCCTGGGCCGTGCCGGGGAGCAGCTCGACGTTCGCCAGCCGGCGCGTCCGGCGCCGCGCGAGCGAGAGCAGTGCCGGGTGCGGCTCCACGCCGACGACGCGCGAGGCGGTGGCGGCGAAGCGCGGGAGGTGGAAGCCGGTGCCGCAGCCGAGGTCGAGGACCGTGCGGCCCTCCCACGGGGCGACGGCGGCCATCGCGTCCTCGATCCGCCCGTCCCGGTCGACCGCGCGGTTCTCGATCTCGTACGTCGCGGGGTGGCGCCAGATGTTCGGGCTCGGCACCGCCCCGGGGACGACCGTCAGAGGCGGACCAGCCCGCGGGCGGTCTGCACCTGGGCGGCGATGATGCCCGGGGTGCCGTGGGGGGCGACCCACTCGACCTTGACGTCCTCGAGCGGGGACTCGACGGTCTCGCCGAGCCACTCGCTCACCCGGTGCGGGTCGCCGGCGATCTCGAGCGCCTGCAGCGACCACTCCGGCGCGGCGCCGGCGCTCGGGTGCAGCTCGGCCGGGGTCTCCCACTCGATGAAGAAGGGCAGCTGGGGGTCGGCGATCAGGCCGTTGACGCCGATCTGCTTCCAGCGCAGCTCGGTGCCGTCCGGGCGGTGCCGGTTGCCCTGCGCGGCCTCGCGGCCCAGCCGCTCCTCGACCGGCGCGATGCTGGGGACGGCGACGACCCAGCCGAGCCAGCCGCCGCCGAGGGCGGAGCGGGCGCGGACGGCCTGCCCGAAGGGGGCCTTGTCCGACGCGGGGTGGTCGAGGACCTCGACGATCTCGAGGTAGGTCCCGCCGGCGAGCGGCAGGATCATGTTGCGGGTGCCGAAGCGCGGGTGCACGCCGCCGTCGACGAACTCCCGGCCGAGCAGGGCGCCGATGCGCTGGGCGGTGGCGGCCAGGCCGTCGGGTCCTGCGGCGTAGGAGAGGTGGTCCAGGCGCATGCAGGCATTGTGCGCGAGAGCCGGACATCACCCCGACACTGGGGTCCCGATGTCTTGACGTCGAGAGGTGTCCGTGTCCTCGGTGCCCCGGGCCGCACGCGTGGGAGCGGGCGGGGCGAGGGGCGCGGCGAGGGGGGAGGGGTCAGCTCCCGGGGCCCGGGTCGGCCGGGTGCAGGGCGAGCGCCGAGCGCTGGCGCAGGTGCGCCTCGCAGTGGCGGGCCAGCTCGTCGTACGCCCCCTGTCCGACGAGCGCGACCAGCTCGGCCGCCGAGGTGAGGTAGACCGGCTCCACGGCGACGTGGGCCTCGGTGTTGCCGGTGCAGTACCAGTCGAGGTCGTGGCCGCCCGGCCCCCAGCCGCGGCGGTCGTACTCCCCGATGGAGACCTCGGTGTAGGTGGTGCCGTCGGGGCGCTCGACGTCGCGGAAGGTCCGGCGGATGGGCAGCTGCCAGCACACGTCCGGCTTGGTCTCGAGGGGGTGCTTGCCGAGGACGAAGGCGAGGGCGTGCAGCGCACAGCCGGCTCCCGTGCCGTCGGCGCCCTCGCCGGGGGCGAACCCGGGGCGGTTCTGGAAGACGCAGGCTCGCTGGCCGTCGACCTCGATCGTGAGCGTCTTGCGCTCGCCGTCGTCGTCGACCTCCACCCAGTCCGAGCGTGCGACGCCCCGGCCCTGCGGCTTGAGCTGCCAGAGCTGGTCATCGAGGAGGTCGACGTAGCCCGCCACGCGCTCCTCGTCGGCCTCGTCGGCGAAGTGCGCGCCGAGCGTGCAGCAGCCGACGTCGGGTGCGTCGGCGTAGATGCCCGCGCAGCCGTTGCCGAAGATGCAGGTGTAGGAGGAGGTCAGCCAGGTGAGGTCGCAGCGGAGCACCTCCGTGTCGTCCTCGGGATTGACGAACTCCACCCACGCTCGGGGGAAGTCGAGGTCGACTTCGGGCACGGCGCCACTCTAGGTGGTCGCGCGTGGCGGCCCACTACGGTGCGCGCAGTACGTTGGACCCCATGCGCCTGGGCGTCCTGGACATCGGGTCCAACACCGGTCACCTCCTGGTCGTTGACGCCCACGGGGGCGCGGCGCCGTTGCCGGCGTCCTCGCACAAGCAGCCCCTGCGCCTCGCCGAGCACCTCGACGACGCGGGAGCGGTCACCCAGGCGGGGGTCGACGCGCTGACCGACTTCACCGCCGAGGCGTTGGTGGTGGCCGAGGAGAAGGGCTGCGAGGACCTGCTGGCCTTCGCGACCTCGGCCGTGCGCGACGCGACGAACTCCGACGCGGTCCTCGCCCACGTGCGCGAGCGGACCGGCGTCGACCTCGGCGTGCTGTCGGGTGAGGACGAGGCCCGGCTGACCTTCCTGGCCGTGCGCCGCTGGTTCGGCTGGTCCGCCGGTCGGCTGGCGGTCTTCGACATCGGCGGCGGCTCCCTGGAGATCGCGGCCGGCAAGGACGAGGCGCCCGACGTCGCGTGGTCGCTGCCGCTCGGCGCGGCCCGGCTGGCGCGCACCTGGTTCCCGGAGACGGGTGCCGGCGCTGTCGGCGAGGACTCCCTGCGCGAGGTCCGCAAGCGGATCCGTGCCGAGATCGCCCGGGACGCCGGCCACCTGCTCCGGGCCGGCCGGCCCGACCGGGCCGCCGCGACGTCGAAGACGTTCCGCTCGCTGGCCCGGATCTGCGGTGCCGCGCCCTCGGGCGACGGCCTGCTGGTGCCGCGGAGCCTGCCGCTGGACGCGCTGTGCGACTGGCTCCCGAAGCTCGCCGGGATGGACCACGACGCGCTCGCCGACCTGCCCGGGGTCTCCCCGAGCCGCACCCACCAGATCCTCCCGGGCGCGCTGGTGGCCGAGGCGTGCATGGACATCTTCGACCTGGCGGAGCTCGAGATCTGTCCGTGGGCACTGCGCGAGGGCGTGATCCTCGAGCGGCTCGACCGGCTCAGCGTGCTGGGGGACGCGTGAGCGGCGCGCCGCGGGTCGGGCTCTCCACCTCCTCGGTCTACCCCGAGTCAGCGGCGCACGCCTTCGGCTGGGCCGCCACGCTCGGCTACGACACCGTCGAGGTGATGGTGGCGCTGGACCGGGTCAGCCAGCAGCCGGCGATGGTCAAGCGGCTCTCCGAGCACCACGGCGTGCCGGTGAGCGCCATCCACGCCCCGTGCCTGCTCTTCACCCAGCGGGTCTGGGGGACCGAGCCGTGGGCCAAGCTCGAGCGCTCCGCCGAGATGGCGCACACCGTCGGCGCGGAGGTCGTGGTCGTGCACCCGCCGTTCCGGTGGCAGAAGGAGTACGCCGCCGGCTTCGTCGACGGCATCGCGGCGCTGGAGGAGTCGACCGGGATCGCCTTCGCGGTCGAGAACATGTACCCGTGGCGCGCCTCCCAGCGGCGCGGGGTGGAGATGTACGTGCCGGGGTGGGACCCGTCCACCGAGCCGTACGCCAACACCACGATCGACCTCTCCCACGCCGCCATCGCCCAGACCGACCCCGTCGCGATGGCGGAGCGGCTGGGCGACCGGCTGCGCCACATCCACCTCACCGACGGCACCGGCTCGGCGAAGGACGAGCACCTGGTGCCCGGGCGCGGCGCGATGGACGCCGCCGGCTTCCTGCGCCATCTGGCCGCCACCGGCTTCTCCGGCGAGGTGGTCCTCGAGATCAACACCCGCCGCTGCGGCACCAGGGCCGAGCGTGAGGCGGACCTCCGCGAGTCCCTGGAGTTCGCCCGCGCGCACCTCGCGGTCCACGCGTGAGCCCCCGGGGCCGACGACCGGGGGCCCCGGACACCAGGGCCGCGATCCTGGCCGCGGCGCGGGAGCGCTTCGCCGAAGGGGGCCTCGCCGGTACGTCGGTCCGCTCGGTCGCCGCGGCGGCCGGGGTGGACCCAGCGCTGGTGCACCACTACTTCGGCACGAAGGACGACCTCTTCCTCGCCGCGCTCGAGCTGCGCGTCGACCCGCGGGAGGCGGTGCGCCCGGTCGTCGAGGCCGGCCTCGAGGGGGCCGGCGAGCGCCTGGTCCGCCTCCTGCTCGACGTCTGGGACGACGAGGAGACCCGGCTGCCGTTGCTGGCGGTCCTGCGGGGGATCGGCGAGCCGAACGGCCAGCGGCTGCTGCGCGACGGCGTGCTCCGCATGGTCCTCGGCCCGCTCGTGGGCGGCCTCGGTGTGGACCAGCCCGAGCGTCGGGCCGTGCTGCTGGCCACCCAGCTCGTCGGGGTGGTGGTGCTGCGCTACCTCCTCCAGGCGGAGCCCCTGGCGTCGGCGGGCCGGGAGCAGGTGGTGGCGACGTACGCGCCGGTGGTGCAGCGGTTCCTCGCCGACCCCTTGCCCTAGGCGTCGACCAGGAGCACAATTCAACACATGGTGAATTCAGTGGTGCGGGTGACCGGGCTGCGGGTCGTCCGGGGCGGGCGCCCCGTCCTCGACGGGCTCGACCTGGAGATCGGCAGCGGCGTCACCGGGCTCCTCGGGCCGTCGGGATGCGGCAAGTCGACGCTGCTGCGCGCGACGGTGGGCGTGCAGCGCACGGCCGGCGGGACGGTCGAGGTCCTCGGCCACCCCGCCGGCAGTCGCCCGCTACGGCACCGGGTCGGCTACGTGACCCAGGCGGCCTCGGTCTACGACGACCTCACGGTCGCCGAGAACCTCCGCTTCTTCGCCCGGGTGCTGGACGTGGGTCCCGACGCGGTGGGCCGCGCCGTGGACGCGGTCGACCTCGGCGCGTTCCGCGACGCCGTCGTCGGCCGGCTCTCCGGCGGGCAGCGCAGCCGGGCCAGCCTCGCCGTCGCGCTGCTGCGCTCGCCGGAGCTGCTGGTGCTCGACGAGCCCACCGTGGGGCTCGACCCGGTCCTGCGGCGCGACCTGTGGGAGCTCTTCCACCGCCTGGCCGCGGAGGGGGCAGCCGTCCTCGTCTCGAGTCACGTGATGGACGAGGCCGAGCGGTGCGACCGGCTGCTGCTCATGCGCGAGGGCCGGATCATCGCCGACGACAGCCCGGGCGGCGTGAAGCAGCGCGCCGGTGCGCCCGACGTCGAGTCGGCCTTCCTCGCCCTGGTCGAGGGCGCCGCATGAGCGCCCGGGTCACCCTCGCCGTGGCCGGGCGGGTCCTCGTCCAGCTGCGCCGCGACCACCGGACGCTGGCGATGCTGCTGGTGCTCCCCTGCCTGCTCATCGCGCTGCTCGCCTGGATGTACGACGACACCGGCGGTGCGACGTTCGACCGGGTCGGTCCGGCCCTGCTCGCGATCTTCCCCTTCGTCGTCATGTTCCTGGTCACCAGCGTCACCACCCTGCGCGAGCGCTCCAGCGGGACCCTCGAGCGCCTGCTGGCCATGCCGACCGGCCGGCTGGACCTGCTCGGCGGCTACGCCCTGGCGTTCGGGCTGGTCGCGGCCGTGCAAGCGGCCCTGGCGGTCGGGGTGAGCGTCGGCTTCCTCGGCCTCGACGTGGTCGGGGACGTGTGGCTGCTCGGGGTGGTCGCCGTGGCGGACGCCGTCCTCGGCACGGCCCTCGGACTCCTGGTGAGCGCCTTCGCCCGCACCGAGTTCCAGGCCGTGCAGTTCATGCCGGCCCTCGTGGTGCCGCAGATCCTCCTGTGCGGCCTCTTCGTGCCGCGGGACGTCCTGCCGGCAGCCCTCGGGGCGCTGAGCGACCTGCTGCCCCTGTCCTACGCCACCGACGCGATGCTGCACCTGACCCGGTCGACCTCCGCCGGAGCGGTCTGGACCGACCTCGCCGTCGTCGCCGGGTTCGCCCTCGGCTGCCTCACGCTGGGCGCGGCCACCCTGCGGCGGCGTACGCCGTGAGGTGGTCCGCCCTGTCGCACCCGCCGGTTCGGTGGGCGACGTAACCTCCCTGCATGGCCCTGCTCCGTCAGCCCCTCCTGGCGCTCGCGCGCAGCGCCAGGGTCCGTGAGCTGGTGACCACGTCGCCGGTCTCCAGCGGCGTCGTCCGTGGCTACGTGCCGGGGGAGACCACCCAGGCGGTGGTGGGCGCCGCGGCTGACCTGGTCGACGACGGGCTGAAGGTCACCCTCGACTTCCTCGGCGAGGACACGACCGACCACGCCCGGGCCGACGCCACGGTCGAGGCGTACGTCGAGGTGCTCGGCCAGCTCTCGGCACGAGGGCTGGCCCGCCACGTCGAGGTCTCGGTCAAGCTCTCCGCCATCGGCCAGGCCCTGCCGCGCTCCGAGCGCGGCGACGGCCACCGGGTGGCGCTGGAGAACGCGCGCACCATCTGCAGGGCCGCCCGCAACGCCGGCACCACGGTCACCCTCGACATGGAGGACCACACCACCACCGACTCGACGCTGGCGATCCTGCGCGACCTCCGCAAGGACTTCCCGGAGACGGGCGCGGTGCTGCAGGCCTACCTCCACCGCACCGAGGCCGACTGCCGGTCGCTGGCCCACGAGGGGTCGCGGGTGCGGCTGTGCAAGGGCGCCTACGACGAGCCCGAGGAGGTCGCCTACCAGTCGCGGCTCGAGGTCGACACGTCGTACGTGCGCTGCCTCAAGACGCTCCTCTCCGGCCAGGGCTACCCCATGATCGCCACCCACGACCCCCGGATGATCGAGATCGCCTGCTCGCTGGCGAACCGGTACGGCCGGGACCAGGGCAGCTACGAGTTCCAGATGCTCTACGGCGTCCGGCCCGAGGAGCAGCGCCGGCTGGCGGCCTCGGGGGAGAGCGTCCGGGTGTACGTCCCCTACGGCGCCGAGTGGTACGGCTACCTGATGCGCCGCCTCGCGGAGCGCCCGCAGAACCTGTCATTCTTCGTGCGGTCACTGATCTCGAAGAAGTAGGGGCAAGCCATGTCGCAGACCGCGATCCTCGGCGCCGGCGTCATGGGGGAGACCCTCCTCTCCGGGCTGGTCCGCGCCGGCCGTCGCGTCGATGACCTCCTGGTGGGCGAGAAGCGGGCCGAGCGGGCCCGCGAGCTCGAGGAGCGGTACGGCGTCTCCGTCGTCACCAACCTCGACGCGGCCGCGAAGGCCGACACCGTGGTGGTGGTCGTGAAGCCGCAGGACATGGCCGACGTGCTCGAGGAGATCTCGCCGGTCCTGCGGGCGGGGCAGCTCGTCGTCTCGCTGGCGGCCGGGATCACCACCGGCTTCATCGAGGCCCGCGTGCCCGCGGGGGTCTCGGTCGTCCGGGTCATGCCGAACACCCCGGCCCTGGTCGACGAGGGGATGGCCGCCATCTCGCCCGGCTCCCACTGCTCGGAGGCCGACCTCGCGGAGGTCGAGGCGCTGATGGGCTCCGTCGGCCGGGTGGTGCGGATCCCCGAGCGGCAGCAGGACGCGGTCACCGCGATCAGCGGCTCGGGCCCGGCCTACATCTTCTTCGTCGTCGAGTCGATGATCGAGGCGGGCGTCCACCTCGGGCTGCCCCGCGCCACGGCCTCGGACCTGGTCATCCAGACCCTCGTCGGGTCGGCGCGCATGCTCCGGGAGACCGGCACCCACCCGACGGTCCTGCGGGAGCAGGTGACCTCTCCCGGCGGCACCACCGCCGCGGCGCTGCGCGAGCTGGAGATCCACAAGGTGCGCGCCGCGTTCCTCGCGGCGATGGAGGCCGCCCGCGACCGCTCTCGCGCCCTGGCCGAGGGCTCCTGACTCGGAACCGGTCGTGGCCGCGGCACGTCACTCCGCCATGAGGTCAGCCCCTGCCGTCGTGCTGCTGCTCCTGGCCGGCTGCGGCTCGTCGGAGGTGGTGGTGGTCGACCCGCACGGTGCGCCTCCCGAGCCGTACGACGGCCCGATGACCGCCCCGGTGTCGTACGCCGACCGGGCGACGCCGCTGGAGCGGTCGGGGGCCGCAGGGCTGGCGCTCGAGTGCGACGGCGAGCCCTGGGCCGGCGGCAGCGGGTCCTACGACGACGGCCTCGCGGAGGTCTCCGGCTCCGTCGACGACGTCGTCGCTGACTGGGTCGAGGACGCGTGGCCGGGCTACGTGCCGACCGAGGGCTACCGCGTCGAGCGGGTCGACGGCGACCGCGTGCTGCTCTCCCTCGACGTCGACCGGCGCACCCGCGTGGCGGTCATCGCCCACGGGGAGGTCACCGACTACCGGCACGAGACCGGCTGGGGCGTCGAGTCCTGGGCGCAGTGCGACGTCTCCGAGCTGCCGCCCGAGGTCTCCGACCAGCTGGGGATCGGCGTCTGGACCGACGAGGCCGGCGACCGGGTGCCCACCGACGCCGTGCGCTCCTTCGCCGGCTCCGAGCACTGCGACTGGCAGGACGCGACCTTCCTGCGGCTGGGCAGCGACGAGGGCGGGCCAGAGGCGGACGTCGCGGAGTACCTGCGCGACCCGAGCGGCGAGCTCGACCAGCTCACCCACGGCTCGTTCGAGGCCCGCTCGACGCTGCCGGAGGCCGCTCGGGACACCGGTTGGTCGCGCGACGGCCGCCGGCTCTGGCTCACCGACGACGCGGCGTACCTCGTCAGCGCCGACGACCCGGGCGACGTCGAGCGCTGGCCGGCGACCCGGGAACCGGTGGGATGCGCCTGACACACTCGCTCCCATGAGCGCGTCCGAGCCCAGCAGCACCGTCCGGTTCTGGTTCGACCCCGTCTGCCCCTTCGCCTGGCTCACCAGCAGGTGGGTGCGCACGGTGCAGGAGCAGCGGGGCTTCGAGGTCCAGTGGCAGCTCATCTCCCTGCGCCTGCTCAACAAGGACGTCGACTACGACAGCCACTTCCCGCCGGAGTACGAGGCCGGCCACACCGCTGGCCTGCGCCTGCTCCGGGTGTGCGCGCAGGCGCGCGCCGACCACGGCAACGAGGCGGTCGGCCGGCTCTACGACGTGCTGGGCCGGCGGATCCACGAGGTGGCCGGCCTCGGGGCGGGGGAGCGCGGCACCGCGGACTTCCTCCTGCCGGCGCTCGAGGAGGCCGGCCTGCCGGCGTCCCTCGCCGACGCGTTGGACGACACCGCGCACGACCGCCTGCTCCAGGCCGAGACCGACGAGGCCCTCGCGCTGACCGGCAAGGACGTCGGCACGCCGATCCTCCAGGTCGACGACGGCCCTGGGTTCTTCGGCCCCGTGATCAGCCGCCTGCCCTCCGAGGAGGACGCCGCCCGGCTGTGGGACCACGTGACCGGCCTGGTCGCCTTCCCCGGCTTCGCCGAGCTCAAGCGCAGCCTGCGCGAGATGCCGCAGCTGCGGTCCTTCGGCGTCGACCCCGACGCCGCCGACGGCCCGGGCGCCGAGGAGGACTGGCACGCTGGCAGCCGCCGGCCCCAGAAGTGAGTACCGAGAAGTGACGACCCGCGACGTGAGGACCCCGTGAAGACCCTGCGCACCCCCGACGACCGCTTCGCCGCCCTGCCGGACTTCCCCTGGGAGCCGTCGTACGCGGAGGTGGCCGACCCCGACGACCCCGACGGCGCGACGCTGCGGATGGCGTACGTCGACGCCGGGCCCGCGGACGCCCCGGTCGTCCTCCTGCTCCACGGCGAGCCGACCTGGTCCTTCCTGTACCGCCACGTCATCCAGCAGGTGGTCGACGCCGGCCTGCGCGCGGTCGCCCCCGACCTGGTCGGGTTCGGCCGGAGCGACAAGCCGACGCGTACCGAGGACCACTCGTTCGCCCGCCACGTCGAGTGGGTCCGCTCGCTCGTCCTCGACCACCTCGACCTGCGCGAGGCCACGCTCGTCGGCCAGGACTGGGGCGGCCTCATCGGCCTGCGGCTGGTGGCCGAGCACCCCGACCGGTTCGCCCGCGTCGTCGCCGCCAACACCGGCCTGCCGACGGGTGACTTCGACATGCCCGAGATCTGGTGGCAGTTCCGCCGGGCCGTGGAGTCGGCGGAGGTGATGGAGGTGAGCCGCTTCGTCGCGTCGGGATGCGTGCGCGGGCTGTCGGAGGAGGCGATGGCGGCCTACGACGCGCCGTTCCCCGACGAGACCTACAAGGCCGGCCCCCGCGTCATGCCGACGCTCGTGCCGACCAGCACCGACGACCCGGCGACCGAGGCGAACCGCGCCGCGTGGGAGCAGCTGTCGCGGTGGGAGAAGCCGTTCCTCACGGCGTTCTCCGACTCCGACCCGATCACGGGTGCGATGGGGCCGATCCTGCAGCGGACGGTCCCCGGCGCCGCGGCCCTCGAGCACCCCATGCTCGAGCGGGCCGGCCACTTCCTGCAGGAGGACGCCGGCGCCGAGCTCGGCCGGGTGGTCGTGGAGCTGGTCAGGGCGCCCGGTCAGCCCTGACGCAGCGCGGCCAGCAGGTCGACGACGTCGTCGACGACGCCACGCACCACGGGCAGCCGGGAGAGCCGCACGAGACGGTCGACCACCGGCACCACCCGTTCGGCGAGCAGGCGGCTGCGCTCCTGGTCCGGGCTGGCGTCGTGGACCCAGTGGAGCACCAGGCCCATGTGCAGCAGCCAGAGCAGCTCCGGCAGCTCCCGGCGCAGCCCGGGGGCGAGCCGGAGGTCGGACCCGGTGACCACACGCTCGAAGATCGCGGTGCTCGCCGCCCGGGCCGGCGCGGACTCCGGGCTGAACGGCGACAGCGGGCTGCGCGGGTCGGCCGCGTGGCGGAAGAACTGCGTGGCGAGCGCGTGGTGCGGCCGTGCCACCTCGGGCCAAGCGTCGAGGACGACCCGCAGGCGCCCCGCGAAGCCGCGCTCCGAGGCCAGCGCCTCGTCCACGGCTGCGGCGTGCGCGACCTGCACGGCGTCGTAGAACGCCTGGACGAGGTGCTGCTTGGAGTCGAAGTAGTAGTAGGCGTTGCCCAGCGACACGCCCGCCTCCTCGGCGATCGCGCGCATGGTGGCGCCGTCGTAGCCGTCGCGGTGGAACAGGCGCATCGCGGCCTCGGCGATCGCGGCACGGGTCCGCTCCGCCCGGGCCGTCCGGGCGGTCGGCGGCACGGTCACCGCGGCACCGTCCACGTCACGGGGACCTCCCGCATGACGAGCGCGTGGTCGAGCACGGCGCTGCCGGTGGGGAAGACCGACGTGTCCTCGAAGTACGTCGACCGCGCGGCGACGACGTCGACCGGAGCCACCCGCCAGGCGGAGGTCCGGAGCTCGAGCGCCTCGAGGCGGCCCTCTCGGCGCGTCGGGGACCAGCCGAGCGCACCGGCCTCGAAGAAGGCCGACGCCTCTGCCACGGTGCCGAAGACCTCCGAGGCGAAGGCCTCCGGTCCGGGGCCGGCGGCGCCGGCGTCCCGCAGGGCGACCTCGACCTCGACGGCGGCGGAGCCGTCGTCGGCGGTGAACCCCACGTGGAGGCGCCGGGCGTCCTCGTCGACGTCGAACCGGGCATGGTGGTGCACGCCGGGGAAGAGCCGCCCGCCGAGCAGCACGTTCGCCCACGCGTCGCTGTCCCGGCGAGGCACGTAGACTCCGGTCCCCACGCTGCCGTCGGGCCGGTCCCACTCGACCGAGAACCGGTGGGCGGCGTTCTCGCTGCCGATGCCGAGCCGGGCGGGCAGTGCCGCCGGCCGGACGGAGCCCAGGCGGATCAGGCAGATGCCCGCCATCGCGTGCCCGTCCACCGTCTGCGGGCGGAAGCCCGGCGGCAGGAGGCCGGCGGCGACCTCGGGATCGACGCGGTAGTTGACCAGCAGGCGGCGCTCGATCTCGCTCGCGATCCTCGGCAGGCGCCCTGCCGTCCCGCCGGCCGCCCGCACTACGCGCCCGCCGTCGCTCGTGGTCCTCATCGCGCACCGTCGCTTCCCCCGCCGTGGGTGTCGGCAGGGAGCCGACCCTAGCGCCATTTTGAACGCGTTCAACATCAAGTTGCCGCGTACAGAGGCCCGGGTCCGGATCGGCCGAGGGGTGCGCGGCCGAGTAGCGTCGCGCCCATGCCCGCATGCGAGGGACCGGCCACGGTCGTCTTCGACCCGAGCCTGACCGAGTACGACTTCGGCCCGGCGCACCCGATGTCGCCGCTCCGGGTCGACCTGACGATGCGGCTGGCGGCCGAGCTCGGGGTGACGGCCGTCGGCGGGGGCCCCGGGCTGCGGCTGGTTCCCGCCCCGGTCGCCGACCTCGACCTCATCGCGACCGTCCACGACCCCCGGCTCATCGAGGCGGTCGAGCGGGCTGGGGCGACCGTGGAGCCGGACCTGGCGCGCGGGCTGGGCACCGACGACAACCCCGTGTTCCCCTCGATGCACCACGCCGCAGCGCACGTGGTGGGCGCGAGCGTCGAGGCCTTCCGCCAGGTGTGGTCGGGGGAGTCGCTGCACTCGGCGAACGTCACCGGAGGGCTGCACCACGCGATGCCCGACCGGGCCAGCGGGTTCTGCATCTACAACGACGTCGCCGTCGGCATCCGCCACCTGCTCGACCAGGGCGCGCAGCGGGTCGCCTACGTCGACATCGACGTCCACCACGGCGACGGGGTCGAGCGGATCTTCTGGGACGACCCGCGGGTCCTCACCATCTCGCTGCACGAGACAGGGCAGATGCTCTTCCCGGGCACCGGCTTCCCCGACGACCTCGGCGGGCCGGACGCGGTGGGCTCGGCGGTCAACGTCGCACTCCCGCCCGGTACGTCGGACGCGGGCTGGCTGCGGGCCTTCCACGCGGTGGTCCCGCCCTTGCTGCGCGAGTTCCAGCCGGAGGTGCTGGTCACCCAGCACGGGTGCGACTCGCACGCCGACGACCCGCTGGCCCACCTGATGCTCACCGTCGACGGTCAGCGCGCCGCGTACCTGGCCCTCCACGACCTGGCCCACGAGGTCGCGGGCGGTCGGTGGGTCGTGACCGGTGGCGGTGGCTACGCCCTGGTCGAGGTCGTCCCGCGGGCGTGGACCCACCTGCTCGCCATCGTCGCCGGCCGGCCGCTGGACCCGCTGCTGGAGACGCCCGGAGGGTGGCGCGAGCACGTGCGTGAGCACCTGGACCGGACGGCCCCCTTCCGGATGACCGACGGCCGGAACCCGGCGTACCGGGACTGGCGCGACGGCTACGACCCCGACACCTGGCTCGACCGGGCGATCCACGCCACGCGGTCGGCGGCGTTCCCGCACCACGGGCTCGACCCGTTTCCGTGAGCTGACCGGCCCTCGAAGGGCCTTTTCCGCGATAGCTCCGAGGCGTCACGCAAGTCAACACGCCGTAGACCACTGGAGTTTCTTTGGGATTCCCCTTCCCCAGCAGTCACAGCAGCCCCTATTCTCGCCGGAGCGCGTCCGTGTGCTCGCCGGTGGGGAAGCCGGTGGCGGGCGCAGGGAAAGCACGGTGTGCCATGGCTGCCAACTCGCCGGGGGAGATCTCCGACGCCAAGTTCCTGACCGTCGCCGAGGTCGCGTCGATGATGCGCGTCTCGAAGATGACGGTCTACCGACTCGTCCACGGCGGCGAGCTCGCCGCCGTCCGCGTGGGTCGCTCGTTCCGCGTCCGCGAGGAGGACGCCAACGAGTACATCCGTCGCAGCTTCTACGACGCCGGCTGAGGCGCCCCGGTCCTGGGTCCACCGGTCGGCCCGATTCCGCGGGCCTCCACCCGCCAAGTAGGCTGTCCCGGTCCCCTGGGGCCAGTCCTGGGGCACCTGATCGGCTGTCGAGAGGTTTCCTGTGGGTTCTGTCATCAAGAAGCGGCGCAAGCGCATGGCCAAGAAGAAGCACCGCAAGCTGCTGAAGAAGACGCGCGTCCAGCGGCGCAAGCTCGGCAAGTAGGGCTCGCGCGGCGGCTGTGGTGGCCAGCGGACGGGTCGTGCTCGTCACCGGGGTCTCACGTGACCTCGGGCGACGTTTTGCGCGCTCGCTCGCGGCCGACCCCACCGTCGACCGCGTCATCGGCGTGGACGTCGTGCCCCCGCGGGGGGACCTCGGCGACGTCTCCTTCGTCCGGGCGGACATCCGCAACCCGGTCATCGCCAAGGTCATCGCCAAGGAGGACGTCGACACCGTCGTCCACATGAGCGTCATCTCCACCCCGGCCGACGCCGGCGGGCGCGGGACGATGAAGGAGCTCAACGTCATCGGCACCATGCAGCTGCTCGCGGCGTGCCAGAAGGCGACGAGCGTGCGGCACCTGGTCGTGAAGTCGACGACGACCGTGTACGGCGCCAGCAGCCGCGACCCGGCGATGTTCACCGAGGACATGGAGCCGCGTCGCGCGCCGCGCAGCGGCTACGCCAAGGACGTCGCCGAGATCGAGGGCTACGTCCGGGGCTTCGCGCGCCGGCGCGCCGACGTCCGGGTCACCCAGCTGCGCTGCGCCAACGTGATCGGCCCGGACGTCAGCAGCCCGATCACCTCCTACTTCCGGCTGCCGGTGATCCCGACCGTGGTCGGGTACGACCCTCGTATGCAGTTCCTCCACGAGCACGACCTGCTCGCCGTCCTCCGGCACGCGACCGTCGAGGACGTCCCCGGGACCTTCAACGTCGCCGGTGACGGGGTGCTCGTGCTGTCGCAGGCGATCCGCCGCCTCCAGCGGCCGTCGGTCGCGCTGCCCGGCTTCGCGGTCGGCAGCCTGGGGACGGCGCTGCGCCGGGCGCGGCTGGCCGACTTCTCGCCCGAGCAGATCGCCTTCCTGACCTACGGACGCGGGGTCGACACCACGCGGATGCGTGCGGTCCTCGGGTTCGAGCCGGCCTACACCACCGAGCAGGCCTTCGCCGACTTCGGCCGGTCGATGCCGGTCATCGGTGGCCACGCCGACCGGGTGCTCGGCGCCCTGGAGGAGCAGCTGGCCCGCGGCGCCGCTCGTCCGCTCACCCCGCACGCCGGTCTCGCGGCGGGCACCGCCGAGCAGGAGGGCCACCATGGGTGACGCCGAGATCATCCCGATCGGGACGCGCGGCCGCCCTGGACGCGGCACCGGCAAGGCGCCCTCGTCGGCGGCCCGCGACCTCGCGGGAGCATCGGGCGGGAAGCAGCGGCAGGGCTCGAGGCCGGCCGCGGACGCCCGGAGCGCCCGGGACGCCGAGCAGCGGCGGGCGGAGCAGCAGCCGTCGCGTGAGCCGGTGGAGCCGGTCGAGCCCGGCCCTGCCCCCGCCCCACGCCCGCCGGCCACCACGGAGGAGCGTGATGCCCAGGGCATCCCCGTCTCGGACTGGCTCGCGGCCTTCCAGGGCGCAGCCCGGGAGCTCTTCGGTGACCAGTGGGAGCCCCAGCTCGCGCGGTTCCTGGCCTTCCTGCGCCGCCGGGTCACCGGCGACTACGTCGTCGACGAGTACGGCTTCGACGCCGAGGTCACCCAGCGCTTCTTCATGGCCGCCCTGCGTCCCATCGCCGACCGGTGGTTCCGCATCGAGGTCCGTGGCGTCGAGAACATCCCTACCGACGGTGGCGCGCTCGTCGTCTCCAACCACTCCGGGACCGTGCCCGTCGACGGCCTGATGACGATGGTCGCCGTCCACGACCACGTGGGCCGGTTCCTGCGCCCTCTGGGTGCGGACCTGGTCTTCCGCACGCCGGTGCTCTCCACCCTGGCACGCAAGGGCGGCGCGACCCTGGCCTGCAGCGAGGACGCCGAGCGGATGCTGAGCGGCGGCGAGCTGGTCGGGGTCTGGCCGGAGGGCTTCAAGGGCATCGGCAAGCCCTACTCCGACCGGTACAAGCTCCAGCGCTTCGGTCGCGGGGGGTTCGTCTCGGCCGCGCTGCGGACCGGCGTCCCCATCATCCCGCTCTCGGTCGTGGGTGCCGAGGAGATCTACCCCCTGGTGGGCAACGTCCCCTCGCTGGCGCGGCTGCTCGGGCTGCCCTACGTGCCGATCACGCCGTTCTTCCCGTGGCTGGGCCCGCTCGGCCTGGTTCCGCTGCCGTCCAAGTGGCTGCTCGAGTTCGGGGAGCCGGTGCGCACCGACGAGTACGACGAGGGTGCGGCCGACGACCCGATGCTCGTGTTCAACGTGACCGACCAGGTCCGCGAGTCGATCCAGCAGACGCTCTACACGCTGCTCATGCAGCGCCAGTCCGTCTTCCGCTGACGATCCGGTCCGGACGGTCCGGGCCCCGTGGGGCCCGTCCAGTGCGGGCCGGCAGGGTCAGGGCTTCTCGGTCGTCGTGGGCGCCGGCGGGAGCAGGCCACCGACGAGCCCTCCGACGCCACCGACGACGCCGCCCACACCCTCGACGACGTCCTCGAGGAGCTCGGGCACGGTGGTCGGCGGGCTGGTGGTGTTGCCGCGGGAGCCGCTGGACCCGCCGCCTCCGAGAACGCCGCCGACCACACCGCCGACGACGTCGCCGAGCGTGCTCGGGTTGCCGCCGGGCTGCTTGCTGCCGGGGCCGTCGGTCTTGCCGCCGCCGAGGAAGGGGGACGTGGTGGTCGACGCCCCGGGCTGCTGCGTCTGCTGGCCGCCCGGCTTCGCGCCATTCTTGCGGACGTCCGTGCCGGACTTGCCGCCCTGGTCGCCGCCGGCCTTCTGCCCCTCCTGCGCCGCGACCGGCTCGATCGGCCCGAGCAGGGCGCCGGCGAGCCCGCCGACGATGCCCTCGACCGCCCGGACGGCGAACGGCGGGATGACCGAGATGCCCTCGCCGCCGCAGACCGTGCACAGCGACGCGGCATGCGCGTCGATCTGGGTGAGGAGCTGGGCGACCTGGATCAGGGAGGCGCGTGCGCCGTCGGGCAGGACCGACTCGAGGCCGGCCAGCGCGTCCATGCTGCTGGCGGTGAAGTCCCGGAGCTGCGCGATGGCGTCCGCGCTGCCGTTCTCCTCGTAGTCGGAGATGAGGAGGTCGGAGGCCTCGCTCGCCTGCTCCATGAAGGTCGCCAGGGTCAGGGAGATGGTCTCGGTCGTCTCGGTCTGCGGGGCCTCCTCCGAGCGGCTGAGGGCCTGGACCTCGTGGAGCCGGCCGGTGGCGTTGTCGAGGAGCGTGGAGCCCTTCTGGTTCGGGCTGACGCTGAACTCCGTCTGCACGTTCTCGATGGCGCGCTTGAGCGGGTAGAGCGTCTCCCCCGGCAGGGCGGAGTCCGCGGCGACCGCCATGGAGGTGGTCGCGCCGACGATCGCGATGCCGCCGACGGCAGCGGCGATCCGCCGGTCGCGGGGGCTGCGGCGGGGCGTGATGGTGAGGCGCTCGTCGACGGCGGCTGCCGAGGCGTCGCTGCCGACCGGTGCCAGGGCGGTCGCGGCCTCGGCCATCAGCCGGCCTCGGAGGTCGCTGACGAAGTCGGCGCGGGGCTCGACGGGGGCACTGTGGCGCAGGGCGCCGACCAGCTCGGCCAGCTCCATGGTCCGCGTGTCGTGCAGCTCGCGGGTCGAGGTGCCCTCGACCAGGGAGTTGAACTCCTCGGCGCGCCGTCGCGCCGCGAACACGGGGCTCATCGGGTCCGTCCTGTCATCTGGGTCGCGACCGCGCGGTGGTGCGCGGACACCCCGGTCAACGAGTCGCCGGCGGCGAAGGTTACGCAGTGTGACCCACGCAGCAGACGCGTGTCGCGGATGTGTGCTAGCTCAGCCACGAAGACCCTCCGGCATCAGCTTGGCGAGGTTGCGCACGCCGCGCAGCTGCAGCTGCTTGACGGCCCCGTCGCTACGGCCGAGCACGGCCGCGGTCTCCGCGATGCTCATGCCCTGGAGGAACCGCATGACCAAGCAGTCGCGCTGCTCGTCAGGCAGCTGGGTGAGCGCCTGGAGGAGGATCTCGTTGGTGAGACCGGCGAGGACGGCCGACTCGGGGCCCTCCGTCGTGTCGTCGTGCTGACCCATGTCCTCGGTGGTCAGCTCGAGGCGGGTGCGGCCGGCCTTGAAGTGGTCGGTCGCGAGGTTCCTGGCGATGGTCATCAGCCAGGCGCCGAAGTCCTTGCCCTGCCACCGGAAGTTCTGCATCGAGCGGAGCGCGCGGAAGAACGTCTCCGAGGTGAGGTCCTCGGCCAGCGGGGCGGAGCGGGTCCGGTAGAAGAGGAACCGGTAGACCGAGCCCTGGTAGTGGTCGTAGAGGAGGCCGAACGCCTCGGCGTCGCCCTGCCGGGCGAGCTCCACCAGGGCGATCAGCCGCGTGCGCTCCTCCTCGCAGTCCTCCGAGGAGGCCGCGAGCGCGCGGTCGCCGTACGAGCCGTCCGGTCCCGAACCAGGCCCGGTGCCCGGCACGGCGTGGTCGATGTCGAGGTGGGCCTCGCTGGGAGCCACGTCGGTCCACAGGGCGCCGGCCCCGCCTGCGAGCGCGGGTGTGGCCGGGAGTGCGTCGACCAGCAGGCGTGCCAGCTCGACGCGCAGGGCTTCGAGCCCACGCGTGATGCCAGCACCGTCCCACGGCATGTGCGGTTCCCCTCCCGACGAGCGGCTCTCCCCCGAGCCGACCTCGATGGTAGGCCGGATCCGGGCCCCGGGGAATGAAAATCCCGAAGATATGTCTAGACCGAGCCGGACCTGGATAAGGGTGGAGGTTCGGTTCCACGCCGGCTCGGCCGGCTCGTCGGCCGGTCTGTCGCGGGGTCGGGCTCAGCGCCGGAGCCCGCGGAGCGCGACCGCTGCCGCCGCCGTGCCGCTCACTGCTCCGGCGGCTGCGCCGACGACGAGCCCGGCCCGGGCTGCCTTGCGGCCGGTGCGGTAGTCGCGCACCCGCCAGCCCTGCTGGCGGGCGTGCGCGCGCAGGCGGGCGTCGGGGTTGATGGCGCACGGGTCGCCGACCAGCTCGAGCATCGGCAGGTCGTTGTAGGAGTCGGAGTACGCCGAGCAGCGGACGAGGTCGAGTCCCTCACGCGCCGCGAGCGCCTTGACCGCCTCCGCCTTCGCCGGCCCGTGGAGCATGTCGCCCACGAGCCGTCCGGTGTAGACGCCGTCGACGTGCTCGGCGACGGTGCCCATCGCTCCGGTGAGGCCCAGCCTGCGCGCGATGATGCGAGCGATCTCGATGGGGGCGGCGGTCACCAGCCAGACCCGCTGGCCCTCGTCGAGGTGGAGCTGGGCCTGGGCCCGGGTACCCGGCCAGATCCTGTGGGCCATGGCCTCGTCGAAGATCTCCTCGCCGAGCTCCTCGAGCTCGGCGACGGTGTGGCCGGCGATGAAGCTGAGTGCGGAGTTGCGTGCGTCCGCCACGTGGGCGGGGTCCTCGACGCCCGCGACCCGGAAGTACGCCTGCTTCCATGCCGCGCCCAGGATCTGGCGGCTGGTGAAGAACTGGCGCCGGTGCAGGCCGCGGGCGAGGTGGAAGATGCTCGCGCCCTGCATGACGGTGTTGTCGACGTCGAAGAAGGCCGCCGCCGTCGGGTCCGTGGGCTGGTCGAGCGCCCGCTCCACCTCTGCGGACGAGGCCGCCGCCTCGCCGGCGAGCCGCGAGCGCTGCCGCAGGTTCAGCGGCGCTCGGGGACGCTCCGGCGGGGTCACGCAGCCCACCCTAGACCGCCTCGCGGGGCGTGAGGAGTGTGGAATCATCCGGCCATGCCGACGTCCTCCGCAGCCGCCGAGGAGCCTGCCGGGCGCGTGCAGGACCTCACCGACCTCGTCGCGCTCGCGGCCGAGGAGCACCCCGACAAGCTGGCCGTCGTCGAGGCGGGCGGGCGGAGCGTCACCTGGCAACAGCTCGAGGACGAGGTCGGCCGGGTCGCGACCGGTCTGGCGCGGGCCGGGGTCGTCGGCGGGCACCGGGTGCTGCTCGCGCTGGGGAACCGGATCGAGTTCGTGACGACGTACCTCGGCGTGCTCCGCGCGCAGGCGGTCGCGGTGCCGGTCAACCCGGGGTCGACCTCGGGTGAGCTCGCCCGGATGCTCGCCGACTCCGCTGCCCGGGTGGTCGTGGCCGACGGCGGGACGGTGGCGGCGGTCCGGGCGGCGCTCGGTGACCCGGCGGGGCCCGAGGCGGCACCACGCGTCTACGTCGTGGGCGCCGCGCCGGCGACCGGGGAGCACCCCCACGAGGAGCTGCGCGCCCGTCCGCCGGTGGCGGTGCCGCCGCTCCGGGACCCGGAGAAGCTCGCCGCGCTGCTCTACACCAGCGGTACGTCGGGCCGCCCGCGAGCCGCGATGCTGACGCACCGCGCGCTGCTCGCGAACATCGAGCAGGTGGCGGCCGTGGAGCCGCCGATGATCCACGGCGACGACGTGGTCCTCGGCGTCCTGCCGCTCTTCCACGTCTACGGGCTCAACGCCGTGCTCGGCGGGGTCCTGCGGCACCGGGCGAAGCTGGTGCTGGTCGACCGGTTCGACCCCGAGGGGACGCTGGGCCTCATCGACGACGAGGCCTGCAGCGTCGTCCCGGTAGCCCCGCCCGTCTTCGCGCACTGGCGCCACCTCGACGGGCTCGCCGACGCCCTGCGCCCCGTGCGGCTGGTGCTCTCGGGCTCCGCTCCGCTGGCGGCGGAGACGGTCGAGGAGTTCACCCGAGCCACCGGCGTGCCGGTCCACCAGGGCTACGGGCTCACCGAGGCCTCGCCGGTGGTGACCAGCACGCTGTGCTCGACCGACCCGCAGCCCGGCGCGGTCGGTGCGCCGCTGCCGGGGATCGGTCTGCGCCTCGTCGACGCGGACGGACGACCCGTCGAGACCGGGGATCCCGGCGAGATCGAGGTGCGGGGCGCGAACCTCTTCAGCGGCTACTGGCCCGACGGCTCCGACGGTCCCGGCGAGGACGGCTGGTGGTCCACCGGGGACGTCGGCCTCCGCGACGCCGCGGGCGACCTCGTCCTCGTCGACCGGGTGCGGGAGATGGTCGTCGTCTCGGGGTTCAACGTCTTCCCGCACGAGGTGGAGGACGTCCTGCGCGAGGTGCCGGAGGTGACCGAGGCGGCGGTGATCGGGGTGCCCGACGACGTCACCGGCGAGGCGGTCGTCGCCTACGTCGTGCCGTCCCCGGGCGCTGCGGCGTCGGCAGTCGAGGCGGCCGCGGTGCGGTGCTGCGAGGAGCGGCTGGCGCCGTACAAGCGGCCGACGCGGGTCGAGGTGGTGGCCGAGCTGCCGCTCACCGTGACCGGGAAGGTGCAGAAGGGCCGGCTGCGCGGCCTCGAGCGGCGGCGGGTGCTGGACCTCCTGGGCGGCCGGCCCGACGAGGAGCGGTCATGAGTCCTCGCGTCACCCTCTACTCCAAGCCGGGCTGCCACCTCTGCGACGACGCCCGTGCCGTGATCGAGCGGGTCTGCTCCGACCTCGGCGAGGAGTACGCCGAGGTCTCGATCCTCGAGGACCCGGCGCTCCTGGAGCGGTATGGCGAGGAGATCCCCGTGACGCTCGTCGACGGTCGGCAGCACGACTACTGGCGGGTCAGCGAGTCGCGCCTGCGGGCGGCGCTCGGGGCGGGGCCGGCCGGCAGCTGAGCCGGTCGGGCCGGTCGGGCCGGTCGGGCCGGCCGGCGGCCGCTGGCGGCCGACCCCCCCCTGCGTGTTGGTCATGTCACATGTGCTAGCCGTCCGCGCCGGACGGCGGCGGTCCGGTTTGTTCTCCCGTTCACAAACTCCTACAGTGGCCGCGCCGCTGAGCGAACCCGGGCCCGGCACGGCCCCCGCCGCGGCGCTGGCTGGGAAGAGCTGCACGTGACCGCACGGACAACCACCGAGAGTGCTCGGGACATCCCCGACGCGACGGTCGCGCGACTCCCCGTCTACCTGCGGGCGCTGACCGGGCTGGCCGAGGCCGGCACGAGCACCTGCTCCAGCGAGGCCCTCGCCGCCGCCGCCGGGGTCAACAGCGCCAAGCTGCGCAAGGACCTGTCCTACCTCGGGTCCTACGGCACCCGCGGCGTGGGGTACGACGTCGACTACCTGCGCTACCAGATCGCCCGCGAGATCGGGGTCACCCAGGACTGGCCCGTCGTCATCGTCGGCATCGGCAACCTCGGGCACGCGCTGGCTAACTACTCCGGCTTCCGCAGCCGCGGCTTCCGCACGGTCGCCCTGCTAGACGCCGACCCGACCCGGCACGGCGAGGTCGTCGCCGGCATCGAGGTCCGGCCCTTCGACGAGCTCGAGCGGATTGTCACCGAGCAGCACGTGGCCATCGGTGTCATCGCGACGCCCGCGGTCGCCGCCCAGGCGGTGGCCGACCGGATGGTCGCCTGCGGGATCACCAGCATCCTGAACTTCGCCGCCGGCGTGCTGACCGTGCCCGCCGGTGTGGACGTCCGGAAGGTCGACCTCTCCATCGAGCTCCAGATCCTGGCCTACCACGAGCAGCGCAAGGCGCACGCCGGGGCGCCGGTCGATCTCCAGGTCGATGTGCCGGTCGATGTGCCGGTCGACGTGAAGGGAGAGTCGGCATGAGCGTCCTCGTCGTCGGCATCTCCCACAACACCGCACCCGTCGCGCTCCTGGAGCGGCTGGCGATGTCGCGCGAGGAGCTCCCGAAGCTGGTCCACGACGCCGCCTCCTGCGAGCACGTCACCGAGGCCACGGTGATCGCGACCTGCAACCGGCTCGAGCTCTACGCCGACGTGGACCGGTTCCACGGCTCCGTCGAGGAGCTCTCCAGCCTCCTCGTCGACCGGGCGGGGGAGACGACCGGCGCGATGCTGCCCCACCTCTACGTGCACTACGACGACGGCGCCGTCTCCCACCTGTTCCAGGTCGCCGCGGGCCTGGACTCGATGGCCGTCGGCGAGGGGCAGATCCTCGGCCAGACCCGCGAGGCGCTCCGGCTCGGCCAGGAGGTCGGCACGGTCGGTCCGGCCCTCAACGTCCTCTTCCAGCAGGCCCTCCGGGTGGGCAAGCGGTCTCGCGCCGAGACCGACATCGACCGCGCGGCGCCGTCCCTGGTCAGTGCTGCCCTGGAGCGGGTGAGCGGGACCGGTGACGTCCGCGCCGCCGTGGCCGGCAAGCGGGTGGTCGTCGTCGGCGCCGGCGCCATGGCCGGCCTCGCGACCGCGACCGTCGCGCGCTCGGGCGCGGAGAGCATCGTGGTGGCCAACCGCTCGGCGGAGCGCGCCGCCCGGCTCGCCGAGGAGTACGGCGCGCGCTCGGCCGTCCTGGCCGACCTGCCCGACGAGCTGGCCGAGGCCGACCTGGTGGTCACCTGCGCGGGCGCGACGGGAGTGCTGGTGACCGCGGACATGATCGCCTCGCGGCCCGAGCAGCGGCCGATCGCGCTGGTCGACCTCGCCCTGCCCCACGACATCGACCCGGCGGCCGCCGACCTGCCGGGCGTCACGCTGGTCGACCTCTCCTCGCTCGCCGAGGCGCTGCACGCGTCCGAGGCCGGGCGCGAGGTGGAGGAGGTCCGCCGGATCGTCACCCAGGAGGTCAACGCTTTCGTCGCCGCCCGGCGCAGCGCGAGCGTCACCCCGACCGTGGTCGCACTGCGCACGATGGCCACCTCCGTGGTCGACGCGGAGATGACCCGGCTCGACCAGCGCCTGCCGGACCTCGACGCCGCGACCCGGGCCGAGGTGCTGCACGCGGTGCGACGGGTCGCCGACAAGCTGCTCCACGAGCCGACGGTCCGGGTCAAGGAGCTGGCCAACGAGACCGGTGCGGTCTCCTACGCCGCCGCGCTCGCCGAGCTCTTCGCGCTCGACCCGGAGGCCGTCACGGCCGTCACCCGTCCGGAGGGGCTCACATGAGGGCCGTCCGCGTCGGCACCCGCGCCTCGGTGCTGGCCACCACGCAGTCCGGGCACGTCGCCGCCATGATCCGCGAACGGCTCGGCCGGGACGTGGAGCTGGTCGAGGTGCGGACCGAGGGCGACCGCAGCCAGGCCGCCGGCACCCCGCTGGCCGCCGCCGGCTCGGTGGGCGTCTTCGTCGTCGCCCTCCGCGAGGCGCTGCTGGCCGGCGAGGTGGACGTCGCGGTCCACTCGCTCAAGGACCTCCCGACGTACCCGACCGAGGGGATCACCCTGGTCGCGACCCCGCCTCGCGAGGACCCGCGCGACGTCGTCGTCGCCCGTGACGGCCTGACGCTCGGCGAGCTGCCGGTCGGCTCCCGGGTCGGCACCGGCTCCCCGCGCCGGGTGGCGCAGCTGCGGGCCCTGGGCCTCGGGCTGGACCTGGTGGGGGTGCGCGGCAACGTCGACACCCGCATCGGCAAGGTCCGCGCCGGCGAGTACGACGCCGTGGTGCTCGCCCGGGCCGGCCTGGCCCGGATCGGGCGCCTCGACGAGGCGACGGAGGTGCTCGACCCGCTGCAGGTGCTGCCCGCTCCCGGGCAGGGCGCGCTGGCCGTCGAGTGCCGCGCCGGTGACCCGCTCGCCGAGGAGCTGGCGGTGCTCGACGACCCGGTCACCCGAGCGGCCGTCGAGGCCGAGCGGGCGGTCCTGCGCACCCTCGAGGGTGGGTGCTCCGCACCGATCGGGGCGCTCGCGGAGGTCGTCGAGGGCGAGGACGGCGAAGAGCTCTGGGTGCGGGCCGTGGCGCTCTCACCCGATGGGGCGCTCTCGGTGCGGATGTCCGCATCGGGGGACCCGGCCGACGCGGTCGGCGTCGGCACCCGGCTGGCGGGGGAGATGCTCGCCGACGGAGCCGGGGACCTGGACAGGTCCGACCAGCACGACCAGCCACAACACGAGCCAGAACAGGTGCGCAACGCATGACCCGAGGCAAGACGACCACCACCGGCACCACCACCGGCACCACGACCGGCACCCAGGGCGCCGGCACGAGCGAGGGCAAGGGCATGAGCAAGGGCACGAGCAAGGGCACGACCAAGGACATGACGAAGGGCCCGACCAAGGGGTGGGTGTCGTTCGTCGGCAGCGGTCCCGGCGACCCCGACCTGCTGACCGTGCGTGCGGTGGAGCTGATCCGCCAGGCCGACGTCGTGGTGACCGAGGCGCCCGAGCACGCCGCCTTGGTGCGCGCCCTGCTCGGCCTCCGCGAGCCCGTCGAGGGCGTCGAACCGGCCGAGGGCGACGTCACCGGGCCGGAGCTCGTCGACGGCGGCTTCGGCGAGGACGGGCAGCCGCTGACCCACGCCGCTCGTGCCAAGGTCGTCGTCAAGCAGGCCAAGCGCGGGCTGCGCGTCGTCCGGCTGATGACCGGCGACCCGTTCCTCTACGCCTCCGGGCCCGAGGAGGCGCAGGCCTGCTCGAAGGCGTGCATCGGCTTCGAGATCGTTCCCGGGGTCTCCTCGGTGAGCGCCGTCCCGGCGTACGCCGGCATCCCGCTCACCACCAAGGACCACCGGGAGGTGGCGGTGGTGACCTGCGGCGAGAAGGTCGACTGGAGCCAGTACGCCGACGACCGCACCCTGGTGCTGCTCTCGGCCGTCGGTCAGATCGGCGAGATCGCCAAGGCGCTCGTCGCCGCAGGCCGGAGCCCGCAGGCCCCGGTCGCGATGACCCGGGTGGGCACGACCACCGGCCAGGCCACGGTGTGCTCCACGCTCGCCGACATCGCGGCCGACGCCCGCGCCGCCCGGATGGCCCCGCCCGCGATCACGGTGGTCGGCGACGTCGTCGACCTGCGCGAGACGCTGTCGTGGTTCGAGACCAAGCCGCTCTTCGGCTGGCGGGTGCTGGTGCCGCGCACCAAGGACCAGGCCGGTGCCCTCTCCGCCCGGCTGCGCGGCTACGGCGCGGTCCCCGAGGAGGTGCCGACCATCTCGGTCGAGCCGCCGCGCAACCCGCTCCAGATGGACAAGGCCGTGCGCGGCCTGGTCGAGGGCCGCTACGAGTGGATCGCCTTCACCTCCGTCAACGCCGTCAAGGCGGTGCGGGAGAAGTTCGAGGAGTACGGCCTCGACGCCCGGGCCTTCTCCGGCCTCAAGATCGCCGCGGTCGGGGACAAGACCGCCCAGGCGATCGCCGACTGGGGCCTGCGGGCGGACCTGGTGCCGACCGAGCAGCAGTCCGCGGCCGGCCTGCTCGAGGTGTGGCCGGAGTACGACGAGGTGCTCGACCCGATCAACCGGGTCTTCCTGCCCCGCGCCGACATCGCGACCGAGACCCTCGTCGCCGGCCTGATCGACCTCGGGTGGGAGTGCGACGACGTCACGGCGTACCGCACCGTCCGGGCCACGCCCCCGCCGGCGCCGGTGCGCGACGCGATCAAGAGCGGCAAGTTCGACGCGGTGGTCTTCACCTCCTCCTCGACGGTGCGCAACCTGGTCGGCATCGCCGGCAAGCCGCACCCGTCGACGGTGATCGCCGTGATCGGACCGCAGACCGCGAAGACCGCCGAGGAGCACGGCCTGCGGGTCGACGTCCTGGCCGGCAAGCCGGACGTCGAGGAGCTCGTCGACGCGCTCGCCGACTTCGGCGCGGCGCGGCGCGCGGCGCTGGTCGAGGCCGGGCAGCCGGTGACGCGTCCCTCGGAGCGCAAGCCGTCGGCGCGGCGCAGCAAGGCGACCTCCTCCTGATGTCCGAGGCCGGTCCGGAGCTGGTCCGTCCCGTCGTCCGTCCGCGGCGCCTGCGCACCACGCCGGCGCTGCGGCGGATGGTGGCCGAGACGTCGCTCGAGGCCCGGCAGCTGGTGCTGCCGCTCTTCGTGCGCGAGGGCATCGACGAGCCGCAGCCGATCTCCTCGATGCCGGGCGTGGTCCAGCACACCCGGTCGACGTTGCTCGCGGCGGCCGCCGAGGCGGCCGAGCTGGGCCTGGGTGGCGTGATGCTCTTCGGCATCCCCGCCGAGAAGGACGCGACCGGCTCCGGTGCCATCGACCCGGCGGGCGTGCTCAACCTGGCCATCACCGACGTGGTGGCGGAGGTCGGCGACGCGCTGACCGTGATGAGCGACCTGTGCCTCGACGAGTTCACCGACCACGGCCACTGCGGCCTGCTGACCCCGGACGGCCGGGTCGACAACGACCGGACGCTGGAGCGGTACGCCGAGATGGCGCTCGCCCAGGCCGACGCCGGCGTCGACATGGTCGGCCCGAGCGGGATGATGGACGGCCAGGTCGCCGTCGTGCGGGCGGCCCTCGACGGGGCCGCCCACACCGACGTCTCGGTCCTGGCCTACTCCGCGAAGTACGCCTCGGCGTTCTTCGGCCCCTTCCGCGAGGCCGTCGGCTCCTCGCTGGTCGGCGACCGGCGGACCTACCAGCAGGACCCGGCCAACGCGGTGGAGGGCGTCCGTGAGGCGCTGCTCGACGTCGAGCAGGGCGCCGACCTGGTCATGGTGAAGCCGGCCCTGTCCTACCTCGACGTGGTGCGCCGGGTGCGGGAGGCCGTCGACGTCCCCGTCGCGGCGTACAACGTCTCCGGCGAGTACGCCATGCTCGAGGCGGCTGCCGCCCACGGCTGGATCGACCGCGAGCCCGCGATCCTCGAGGCGCTGACCTCCATCCGCCGCGCCGGCGCCGACGTGGTGCTCACCTACTGGGCTGCGGAGGCGGCTCGCCTGCTCCGCTGAGCGTCGCCCGACGGAAGGTCGGCATCGCCGCCGTTAGCGTGCGGCGAGATCCTCCCAGCTCTCGCCGCCGTCGCGGGAGACGAACAGCGTGTCGCCGGCGGCGTCGTCCGTGAGGAGCCGCGCGAGGACCTCCACCCTTGTCGGGCGGGCGCTCATGCCGACGACCTGCAGGGCAGGCGCTGCGTGCGCGTCGGGATCAGGGGCGAACGGGTCGCCGAGGTCGACCGGGGCCAATGCGGACCACCGCGCGCCGTCGCTGGCGTGCAGCCCGACCGGCTCGGCGCTGGGCTGGTTCGGCCGCTGGTCGCTCCATGCCTGGATGTCGACGAGCAGACGTCCGTCCGGCAGCACCGCGGCCGTCCCCAGGTACGCCTGAGGATCAGTTCGCAGGTCGAAGCTCTCCCAGGTGGCGCCGCCGTCGAGCGAGCGGTGCACCCGCAGCAACGGGAACAACGTGGTGCCGTCAGAGCCCTCGACGACGGCCAGTGCCCCGGGTCGCGCGGAGGGCAGGGCCGTCACGAGCGGGCGGCCGACCGTGTCGAGCAGCTGACCCTGCCACCTGCCGCCTCCGTCGGTGGACCACACGACGCGGACGGTGCCGGGTTCCTCCGCCCGGACAGTGCCGAGCAGGGTCCCGTCAGGTTGGGCGACCAGCTGGGTGAGTCCCTTCGGCACCGGGATGGCGTGCGCGCGGCCGGTCACGGGGTCCACCGCGCCGAACCGCCCGGCACCGTAGAAGTTGCCGAGGAGCTCCTCGCCCTTTCTCTGCGGCCTGACGGCGTCGTCGAACTCGATGGGGAGGGTGCTGCCGTCGCTGCGCACGACCAGCTGGGAGGACGGGTTCCAGCCGACGTGGAACGCATGCCCCGACAGCGCTCGGATGAGCGGCGTCGCTCCGACGACGAAGTCCGAACGGGTCCGGAAGCCATCGGCGGTCACGGTCACCGCTCGTCGGGAGAGGCGACAGTCCTCGTCCCGGCACAGTCGCCACACGGCGGCCCGCACCCGGTCGTTCCCGGGCGCCACGACGAGATCGGCGAGGACGGCGTCGGGGTGGTCGACGATCTCGGCGGCCGAGAGGTCGTCGTGGTCGCTGGGCGGTGCGCTCGACAGCGGACCGTCTGCCTCGGCTGTCGCGGGCGATCGCCGACTGCCATCATCGGTCACCATGAGCGTGCCGGTCACGACGGCCACCGTGGCCAGCGTGGCGCCGGCGAGGACGGTGGCCCGCCAGCGCCAGCGCCAGCGCCGGCGTCGACGAGAACGCTCCGTCCAGCCGGTGTCCTCAGGGGAATTGCTGACGTCTGGCACGAGTCCTGCTCCCAAGGGTTCGGTGGTGGTCGGACGCTGGTGGGACCGACGAACCGCTCCGAGAGTTGCGGGCTCCCGACGAATGCCGGGGTGGTCTGCACGTCGCGACAGGCCGTGCCTCCCCCGGCCGAGACGGACGAAGGCCCCTCACCGGCGTACGGGAGGGGCCTTCGTGCTCGGGGGCCGACTAGTCGGTGGTGTAACGCACCACGCACTGGTCGAAGGGGTCGCCCTTCTTCAGGATGTTGTCGATGTAGCCGTCCAGCGTGCACTGCACGATGGCCTGGGCGAGGCTCAGGACGTCGTCGACCGGCTTGATGTTGGTCGAGGGCAGCGGCGGGAGGGACGGCGTCGGCGCACCGGGGATGCCGAGCCCGCCCTTGGGCTTGTCGCCGGGCTCCTCGCCGCCACCGGCCGGGGGCGGGGTGGTCGGCGTCGGCGAGGGCTGCTCGGGCGCCGGGGCCGGGGGCTCCTGGGCCTCCGGCTGCTGCTGCGGTGCCGACGGGCCCTTGATCTGCGGGCCGCCGTCGCCGCGCGGCTGGCCGGTCTGCTTCGGCGGGACGGGCATCGGCGTCGGCGAGGGAGCGATCACGCCGGCGGCGACGGTGCCGTTCGGGATCGACATGTAGTCGCCCTCGAGGTAGGCCTCCATCACCGACAGCACCAGCGAGACGTAGCTGTTGGAGTGGTTGTAGCGGAAGACCGCGCCACGCTGGCCGGAGCTCGACGAGAGGTCCTCGCCGCCGGAGCAGAGGTAGACGGCGGTCGCCAGGGCGGCGTCGTCGACGTCCTGCGGGTTGCGCTGCGAGTCGCCGTCGGCGTCCACCCCGACCACCGACCAGGTGGAGGGGATGAACTGCATGGGGCCGACCGCGCGGTCCCAGACGCCGTCGTTGTCGAACTGGCCGGCGTCGGTGTCGCGGATCGCCGCGGTGTTCCGCTTGCCGTTCAGCGCGATGCCGTAGATGCCCGGCCGGGCGACGCCCTCGTCGTCGAGGCGGCTGCCGCCGAAGCGGCCGTGGTCGGACTCGACGCGCCCGATCGCCGCGACGAGCTGCCAGGTGAGGTTGCAGGTCTTGTCGGCGGCGTTGATGACCGTCTCGGCCCGCTGGTACGCCGCGAGCGCCGCGGACGGGATGTCGTTGCTGGAGGCGGTGGCCACGACCTCGGTGGCGTCGCCGGCGACACCAGGTGCCACCGAGTCGGCCGCTCCGGACGAGACGCTGGCCGGCGCCTCGATCGCCTGCGTCGGCACGGAGGTGCCGTCGGGCAGCGACTCGGGGGCCACCGCGGTGTCGGCGGCGACCGTGACGGGGGCTCCCACGCCCGCCAGGCTCGCCGTCCAGGCAGTCGAGAGCAGGGCGAGCGGCACCAGGGCCGTCGCTCGCTGCCAGCGACCGATGCGCTTGTTCGACATTCGTCCACTCCACTCGTTGCCGACCGGCCCGTTCCCTCCACGGCCCGGTGTGACGTCCATAACGAACTGTCTCACGGTGGGGTTACGCCTGCGTCCAGTTCGTGGGACGACCGGGACTGCTCCGGGCCTCGGACGAGCGTTCCCCGCGGTGCCGCCGGTGAAACCGGTCACGTGGCCCCGGGGTGCAGCGGGAACCCCGGAGCGCCGGTTTCCGCCGGTCGGTGACAATGGCAGGGTGCCCTTCCCGACGACGGCGTCCGAGGACCTCTTCACCCGTGCCCGCGCGGTCACCCCGGGCGGGGTGAACTCACCGGTCCGCGCCTTCAACGCGGTGGGCGGCACCCCCCGGTTCATCCGCTCGGCGCGCGGCGCCTGGCTGACCGACCACGACGGCAACGAGTACGTCGACTTGATCTGCTCGTGGGGCCCGATGCTCCTCGGCCACGCCCATCCCGACGTGCAGGCCGCCGTGCAGGAGGCGGTCGCGCGCGGGACGTCGTACGGCGCCCCGACCGAGCCCGAGGTCGAGCTCGCCGAGGAGATCGTCGCCCGCGCGCCGGTCGACCGGGTGCGCTTCGTCTCCTCCGGCACCGAGGCGACCATGTCGGCGATCCGGCTCGCCCGCGGCTTCACCGGCCGCGAGGTGGTCGTGAAGTTCGCCGGCTGCTACCACGGCCACGTCGACCCGCTGCTGGCGTCGGCCGGCTCCGGCCTCGCGACCCACGCCGTGCCCGGCACCCCCGGCGTCCCTGCGTCCTCGACGGACCTGACGATCGTCCTGCCCTACAACGACCGCGCCGCGGTGGAGAAGGCCTTCGCCCACCACGGCGACCGGATCGCCTGCCTCATCACCGAGGCCGCCCCCGGCAACATGGGCGTCGTCCCGCCCGAGCCCGGCTTCAACGCCTTCCTCGCCGAGACCTGCAGCCGGCACGGCGCGCTCTTCGTCAGTGACGAGGTGATGACCGGCTTCCGCGCCTCCCGGACCGGCCAGTGGGGCCTCGACGGGGCCGTCGAGGGGTGGCGGCCCGACCTCGTCACGTTCGGCAAGGTGATGGGCGGCGGCTTCCCGGCCGCGGCGTTCGGCGGCCGCGCCGACGTGATGGCCCGTCTCTCGCCCGAGGGGCCGGTCTACCAGGCCGGCACGCTCTCGGGGAACCCCGTCGCCACCACCGCCGGGCTGGCGACGCTGCGCCTGGCCACCGACGACGTCTACACCCACATCGGTGCGGCGGCGGAGACGATCAAGGCAGCGGCCGCCGAGGCGCTGGCCGCCGCCGGCGTCCCCCACGCCGTCCAGGCGGCCGGGACCATGTTCTCGGTCTTCCTCGCCGAGGGTCCGGTCCGCGACTTCGAGGACGCCTCGCGCACCTCCGCGGCCGGGTACGCCGCGTTCTTCCACGCCATGCTGGAGCGCCACGTCTACCTGCCCCCCTCGGCGTACGAGGCGTGGTTCCTCTCCTCGGCGCACGACGACCGGGCCGTGCAGACCGTGCTCGACGCCCTGCCCGACGCCGCCCGCGCCGCGGCCGCCGCGATGGAGGACCAGTGACCCGCACCCCCGACACGATCGTCCACCTGCTGCGCCACGGCGAGGTGCTCAACCCCACGGGCGTGCTCTACGGCCGGCGCGACGGCTTCCACCTCTCCGAGCTCGGCCAGCAGATGGCGCAGAAGGTCGCCGACGTCGTGGGCGACCGCGACATCGTGCACATGCGCGTCTCCCCGCTCGAGCGGGTCCAGGAGACCGCCCGCCCGCTCGCGCTGGCCCGGGGCCTGGAGCCGGTGGTCGACGAGCGGGTCATCGAGTCCACCAACGTCTTCGAGGGCAAGCAGTTCGGCGCCGGGGTGGCCGCCCTGCGCCACCCCCGCAACTGGCGCTACCTGTGGAACCCGATGCGCCCCTCCTGGGGCGAGCCGTACAAGCAGGTCGTGGCCCGGATGATGTCGGCCGTCCACGACGCCCGGATCGCGGCGACCGGCCACGAGGCCGTGGTCGTCTCCCACCAGCTGCCGATCTGGATCAGCCGGCTGCACGTGGAAGGGCGCTCCTTCCTCCACGACCCGCGCAAGCGGCAGTGCACGCTGTGCTCGCTGACCTCCTTCCACTTCGTCGGCGACCGGGTCGCCCAGGTCTCCTACAGCGAGCCCGCCGGTGACCTCATCCCCGTGCAGGACCGCAACGCCCCGTTCTCGGCCGGTGGCGCTCCCGAGGAAAAGCGGCCCCCCGCATGAGGCGCCCGGTCACCGCCGTACGTCGGGTCGTGGCCGCCGTCGTGGTCGTGCTCGCCCTGGGTCCCTCGCTGGGCGGGTGCACCTCGGTCGAGGGCACCGGCGAGAAGGGGTACGTGTCCGCGACCGGCCAGGTGCAGGTCCTCGACGCGGCGGACCGTGGCGAGCCGGTCGAGCTGACCGGCACCGACCTCGACGGCGAGCCGCTCGACCTGGCCGACCTGCGCGGCAGGCCGACGGTGGTGAGCGTGTGGGGCAGCTGGTGCGTGGAGTGCATCGCGGAGCAGGACGCCGTCAACGAGGCGCAGGCCGAGCTCGGCGACCGGGCGCACTTCGTCGGGATCGACATCCGCGACAACCCCGCCAACGCACGCGCCTACGAGGACGACTTCGACGTCGCGTACCCGTCGTTCGACGACACGTCCGGCACCTCGATCCTCGCCTTCCCGGGCACGCTGACGCCGCAGACCGTGCCCGCCTTCGTCATCCTCGACGAGGAGGGGCGGGTCGCCGGGAGCATCCTGGGGAAGCTGCCCTCGACGCAGACGCTCGTGGACCTGGTCGACGAGGTGGCCGCCGGGTCGCCCGACGACGATGGCGGAACCGCCGATGGGTGAGTGGTTCCAGGACCAGGCGTTCTCCGGCTCGCTGGCGCTCGCCGTCCCGGTCGCCCTCGTGGCCGGCCTGGTCTCCTTCTTCTCGCCGTGCGTCATCCCGCTGCTGCCGGGCTACCTCAGCTACGCCACCGGCCTCTCCGGGGCCGACCTGGCCGGTGGTCAGGCCGAGGCCCGCCGCGGCCGGATGCTCGCGGGGTCGGTTCTCTTCGTGCTCGGCTTCACCGTGGTCTTCGTCATCTTCGGTGCGCTCTTCGGCGAGGTCGGCAGCCGGCTGCTGGCCTGGCGCCGTGAGATCACCGTCGTCCTCGGCGCGCTGACCATCGTGCTCGGCCTCGCCTTCGCCGGGGTCTTCTCGTTCCTCCAGCGCGACTGGCGGGTGCACCGGGTGCCCGCGGTCGGGCTCGCCGCCGCACCGGTGCTCGGCTTCCTCTTCGGCCTCGGCTGGACCCCCTGCATGGGTCCCACGCTGGCCGCCATCAACACCCTGTCTCTCTACGAGGCCACCGCGAGCCGGGGGGCGCTGCTCTCGGTCTGCTACGCGCTCGGGCTCGGGCTGCCGTTCATCGCCGCCGCGCTGGCCTACCGGCGCGCGATGGGCGCCTTCGCGGCGGTCCGCCGGCACCAGACGGTGATCATGCGGGCCGGCGGCGGGATGCTCGTGGTGGTCGGCTTCCTCCTCGTCACCGGCTGGTGGGACCTCGCGGTCGCCTGGCTCCAGTCCGAGGTGGTCAGCACGACGGGGACCCTGGTGTGAGGGACCCTCGCGAGACCCAGGAGGAGGACCGCGGGCGCGAGCGGGGAGGGGACCGCCGCCCCGGCGAGCTCACCGTGCGCGAGCTGCTCCGCTTCGCCTGGCGCCAGCTCACCTCCATGCGCACCGCGCTGGTGCTCCTGCTGCTGCTCGCGCTCGCCGCCGTGCCGGGCTCGATCGTGCCCCAGGAGGGCGTCGACGCGCTCAAGACCTCGCGGTGGCAGGAGGACCACCCGAAGCTCACGCCGGTCTACGAGGCGCTCGGCCTCTTCGACGTCTACGGCTCGGCGTGGTTCTCGGCGATCTACCTGCTGCTGATGCTCTCCCTGGTCGGCTGCATCATCCCGCGCACGGCCGTCTACTGGCGGGCCCTGCGCGCGCAGCCGCCGCGGGCCCCGCGCAACCTCACCCGCCTGCCGGACTCCACGTCGTACCGCACCGACGAGGACGTCGAGCAGGTCCTCGCCCGGGCCCGGGCGGTGCTCCGCCGCGGCCACCGGCTCCGCCGGGCCGACGACGGCGACGACGGCGCGGTCAGCGCCGAGCGCGGCCACCTGCGGGAGGCCGGCAACCTGCTCTTCCACCTCTCCGTGCTCGTGGTCCTGGTCGGCTTCGCCGTCGGTGGGCTCCTCGGCTACCGGGGCGGCGTCATCCTGGTCACCGGCAAGGGCTTCGGCAACGTGCTGTCCTCCTACGACGACTTCGTGCCGGGCAGCCTCTTCGACCCCGACCAGCTCGACCCGTTCAGCTTCGTCGTCGACGACTTCGACGTCGACTGGCTGACCGAGGGCCGAGGAGCCGGCCAGGCGCGGGGCTTCAGCGCCGACGTGCGCTACCGGGAGGAGCCCGGCGCCGAGGAGGAGGCGTACGACCTGCGGGTCAACCACCCGCTCACGATCGGCCGCACCGACATCTTCCTCATCGGCCACGGGTACGCGCCGGTGGTCACGGTCCGCGACGGCAACGGCGACGTGGCCTGGAGCGGCCCTCAACCCTTCCTGCCGATGGACCAGAGCCTGATGTCCTTCGGTGTGGTGAAGGCGCAGTTCGCCGACCCGCAGCAGATCGCGCTCGAGGGGTTCCTCTACCCGACGTTCGGCATGAGCGAGGACGGCGACCCGATGAACCTCTTCGGCCAGGCGGCGAACCCGCTGCTGTCGATGGAGGTGTGGACCGGCGACCTCAACATGGACGAGGGGCCCTCCCAGTCGGTCTACGTCATCGACAAGTCAGATGCCGTCAAGGTGACCGACGACGGCGAGCGGTACCGCCTGGACCTGCGCCTGGGCGAGACCGCCGAGCTCCCGAACGGGCTGGGCACCGTGACCTTCGAGGACCTCGAGGACTGGCAACGCATCCAGATCAGCCAGACCCCCGGCAAGCTCGTCGCGCTCGCGGGCGTCGTGCTCGCGCTGGTCGGCCTCCTCGGGTCGCTGTTCATCCGGCCGCGGCGCGTCTGGGTTCGTGCCCGTGCGGACGGGGACGGCACACTGGTCGAGGTCGCCGCGCTCGACCGGTCGGGCGGCGGCGACGTCACCGCGGTCGTCGAGGAGCTGGTGGCGCAGCTGCAGGGACCAGAGAACGACCGGACGAAGGGCCAGGGGACGACGTGAGCGACGCTGCGTGGGAGACACTGAGCAACCAGGCGGTCGCCGCCTGCGGCGTCGTCTACTTCCTGGCGCTGCTGGCGCACCTCGTCGAGTGGAGTGCGCTGCGCAAGCTCCCCGTGTCCGACGCGGCCCAGGTGCCGGTCGCCGCCGGCGGCTCCGTCGCGGTGGCCGACCACCCCTCGGCACGTGACGGTGACGGTGCCGACGACGGCGCGGCGCGGCGTACGGCGCTCTTCGGGCGTCTGGGGATCCTGCTGACCGTCGTGGCGACCCTGGTCCACCTCCTCGCCCTGGTCGCCCGCGGGATGGCCGCGGACCCGAACCGGGTGCCCTGGGGGAACATGTACGAGTTCACCCTCGCCGGCACCTTCGTGGTGTCCGCCGGCTACCTGCTGGTGCTGCGCCGCTACTCGCTGGCCTGGATGGGCCCGATCGTCGTCGGCTTCGTCCTCAGCTGCCTGATGGCCGCGGTGATCTGGCTCTACGACCCCGTGGCTCCGCTCATGGAGGCGCTCTACTCGCCGTGGCTGGTGATCCACGTCGTCTCCGCGATCATCGCGACCGGTGCGTTCACGCTCGGCGGGATCTGCTCGGTGCTCTACCTGGTCAAGGAGCGCCGGCCGCAGACGACGACCGGCTACCTCGCCCGGGTGCCCCAGCCGCCCGTGCTGGACCGGGTGTCCTACCGGATGCACGCCTTCGCCTTCCCGGTGTGGACCTTCGCGGTCCTCATCACCGGTCCGATCTGGGCGCACCAGGCGTGGTCGTCGTACTGGAACTGGGACCCCAAGGAGGTCTGGGCGTTCATCACCTGGGTCGTCTACGCCGCCTACCTCCACGCGCGCGCCACCGCCGGGTGGAAGGGCCGCAACGCGGCCTACCTGGCGCTGCTGGGCCTCGCGACGCTGTGGTTCAACTTCATCGGGATCAACTTCTTCTCGACCACCAGCCAGCACGCGTACGCCGCGCCCGCGGTGAGCAGCCCGGCGAGCGGCCCGGTGAGCGGCCAGGCGTCAGCCGGCGAGCTCGCGCAGCCGGTCGGCTGAGAGGTCGTCGGGGGTGGTGAACTCGCCGATGTGCGAGGCGACCACCTCCCCGTCCACCACGAGCACCGACGAGGGGAGTCCGGCCGGGCTCACCGCCGGGGCGTAGGACGACATCAGGTCCATGTCGGGGTCGCGCCAGTTCGGGTAGTCGGCACCGTACTCGCCGAGGAACTCGACGGCCTCGTCCTCGAAGCGGTCCAGCGAGACGCCGACCACCTCGATGTCGCCGCGCTCGGCGGCGTCGACCAGCAGCGGCATCTCCTTCTGGCAGGGCACGCACCAGCTGGCCCAGAAGTTCACCAGGACGGGCTCGTCCGGGTCGACCTCGCCCTCCGTGCCCGCGATCGGGGTGCCGGCGGGCAGGTCGACGGCGACCGGGTCGGTCAGCCGGTTCCAGCCCATCGAGACGGGTGCCTCGTCGGGCGGGGGACCGGCGTCCTCGGAGGTGCAGCCGGTCAGGAGCGCAGCGGCGAGCGTCGCGACCGCCACGGTCGTGGCGACGGGCCGGCGGCTCACGACTCCGGGTCCTCCGGGTGCCGCCGCTTCCGGTCGAGGTCACGGAGGAAGTCGACGTCGTCGTCCGGGGCGACCGGCCGCGTCGGCGGCTCGGGCCGGCGACGGCTGTCGGGGCCACGGTGCGCGTCCCGGCCGCTCGAGCCCGCGGGCAGCACGCCACGCCGCTGGATCACCCGGATCACGGCGTAGGTCATCAGGGCGAACACCGCGACGACGAGCAGGAACTTCAGCACCTCTCCAGGGTAGGCGGCGTCCGGTGAGCGCCTACCCTGGAGGGGTGAAGGAGTTCCTCGTCTACACCGGCCTGCGCCTCGCGCTCTTCCTCGGCTCGCTCGGGATCGTCGCGGGGGCCTGGTACCTCCTCGACGACACGGTGCCGGTGCTCTGGGCGGTGGTGATCGCCCTCGTCGCCAGCGGCATCGGCTCGTACTTCCTGCTCAGCGGCCCGCGTGAGGCCTTCGCCCGGCGGGTCGAGGAGCGCGCCGCCCGCGCCTCCCGCGCCTTCGAGGAGATGAAGGCCAAGGAGGACGTGGACTGACCGGGCTGGCGGACTACCCCGCCAGCAGCAGGGGCACGGCCACCAGCACCGACCAGGCCAGCTCCGCCGTTCCGGTCTGCTGGAGCACCGGCACCAGGGAGCGGCCGGCGGCCCCACCGAGCACCGTCCGGAGGGCCGGCGCGACCGGCGCGAGGAAGAGCAGGCCGAGCAGCGCCCACCAGGTGGTCAGCGCCGCGACGCCGACCACCGCGAGCCCCGCGACCAGCACCAGCCCGGCGTACAGCAGGCGGGTGCGCCCGGCCCCCAGACGGACGGCGAGGGTCCGCTTGCCGGCCACGGCGTCGGTGGGGATGTCGCGCAGGTTGTTGACGACCAGGATCGCGCAGGCGAGCGCGCCGATGCCGGTGGCGGCGACCAGGCTGGGCAGCAGCGCGTCGGAGTCCCAGGTCCCGGTCTGCACGTAGGTCGTCCCCAGCACCGCGACGAGCCCGAAGAAGACGAAGACCATGACCTCGCCGAGGCCGGAGTAGCCGTAGGGCCGCGAGGTGCCGGTGTAGCCCCACGCCGCGGCCACGCAGACGAGCCCGACCGCGACGAGCCACCACGCGGTGGTGGCCGCCAGCACCAGCCCGGCGACGCCGGCGACGCCGAACGCGAGGAACGCCGCCCGTTTCACCGCGGCCGGCGAGGCGGTGCCGGAGCCGACCAGCCGCATCGGACCGACCCGGTCGGCGTCGGTGCCGCGCACGCCGTCGGAGTAGTCGTTCGCGTAGTTGACCGCCACCTGCAGGGCCAGGCTCACCACGAGCGCCAGCGCCGCCTTCCACCAGACGGCGCCGTCGACGTGGCCCGCGACGCCGGTGCCGGCGAGCACCGGCGCCACCGCCGCGGGGAGCGTGCGCGGGCGGGCGCCGGCGATCCAGTCCTGGGTGCGTGCCACGAGGGCTGATTCAACCCGAGGCCCCGGCCGGGCGGCGCCCCGGGGCGCACGGGCTAGCGTTCCTCCGTGGACACCGTGCACACCGTGGGCGCCGGGGCGTCGAGCACCTGCACGTCGGTGCAGCAGTGGCTCGCGGCCGCCGACGAGCCCGCGCCGTGGGTCGTGGAGACCTCCGGGTCGACCGGCCGGCCCAAGCGCGTGGTGCTGCCGCGCCGGGCGGTCCTGGCCTCGGTCGAGGTCAGCGCCCGGCGGCTGGGAGCGTCGGGGCAGTGGCTGCTGGCCCTGCCGGCGGCCTACGTGGCGGGGCTGCAGGTCCTCGCCCGGTCGCTCGTCGCCGGCCACCGCCCGGTCCTGGTCGAGGAGCACGAGTCGTTCGCCGCGGCCGCGGCGGCGATGACGGCCGAGCACCGGTTCACCTCCCTCGTCCCGACCCAGCTGCGGCGGATGCTGGACGACCCGGCCGCGGTCGAGGCCCTCGCGGGCTTCCACACCGTGCTGCTCGGCGGCGGCCCGGTCGACCCCGCGCTGCGCGACCGCGCGTCGGCGGCGGGGGTCCACGTCGTCGCGACGTACGGCGCGGCCGAGACCGCCGGCGGCTGCGTGTACGACGGGGTGCCGCTGGACGGGGTCGGTCTCGCGCTGGACCGCGACGGCCGCATCCGGCTGGCCGGCCCCACCCTCTTCGCCGGGTACGACGGCGACCCGGCGCTCACCGCCGAGGTGCTCGTCGACGGGTGGTTCCTCACCTCCGACGCCGGCCGCCTCGACGAGGACGGCCGGCTGCAGGTCCTCGGCCGGCTCGACGACGTCGTGGTGACCGGCGGGGTCAACGTCCCCGCGCCGGCGGTCGCGGCCCGGCTCCGGGAGCACCCCGCCGTCCGCGAGGCGGAGGTCCTCGGCGTGCCCGACGAGGAGTGGGGCAACCGGTTGGTGGGGTTCGTGGCCTCGACCGGCTCGACAGGCTTGACCGGCTCGACCGGCGAGCTCTCGCTCGACGAGCTACGCGACTGGGTCGCGCAGGCGCACCCGCGGGCGTGGGCGCCGCGCCAGCTGGTGGCGCTCGAGGAGCTGCCGCTCCTGGCCAACGGCAAGCCCGACCGGGTCGCGCTGCGTGCGATGGTGGAGGACCGGCCGTGAGGGTCTTCAGCCTGCCGATGCGCACCCGGTTCCGCGGGATCACCGTCCGCGAGGGCGTCCTGCTCCCGGGTGAGGCCGGCTGGGGGGAGTGGTCGCCGTTCCTGGAGTACGACCCGGTCGTGGCGGAGCCGTGGCTGCGCTGCGCGGAGGAGGCGGCCGCGGGGGACTGGCCGGCGCCGGTGCGCACCAGCGTCCCGGTCAACGTCACCGTCCCGGCCGTCGACGCCGCGCGGGCGCACGCGATCGTCGTCGCCGGCGGCTGCACCACGGCGAAGGTGAAGGTGGCCGAGCCGGGGCAGGCCCCGGGGGAGGACGAGGCACGGCTGGAGGCGGTGCGCGACGCGCTCGGGCCGGCCGGCAAGGTGCGGATCGACGTCAACGGCGGCTGGAGCGTCGAGGAGGCGCTGGCGCGGCTCCCGGTGCTCGACCGGGCGGCCGGGGGCCTGGAGTACGTCGAGCAGCCGTGCGCGGACGTCGAGGAGCTGGCGGCGGTCCGCCGGGCGGTCGACGTACCCGTCGCCGCGGACGAGTCGATCCGCCGGGCCGCCGACCCGTACCGGGTCCGCGACCTCGAGGCCGCCGACGTCGCGGTGCTCAAGGTCCAGCCGCTCGGCGGCGTCCGGGCCTGCCTGCGGATCGCCGACGACATCGGCCTGCCGGTGGTGGTCTCCTCGGCCTTGGAGAGCTCCGTGGGCCTCGCCGCGGGCGTGGCACTCGCGGCGGCGTTGCCGGACCTGCCGTACGCCTGCGGGCTGGCCACCGCCCAGCTGCTGGCGGCCGACACCGTCCGCGACCCCCTGCTGCCGGTCGGCGGCGCGCTGCCCGTGCGGCTGCCGACCGCGGCCGTGGACCCAGCGGACTTCCCGAGCGCGGCGCCGGATCGGGTGGCGCACTGGCAGGCACGGCTGGCCGAGGTCCGGGCGCTGCGGGGCCTCGGGCAGGATCACCGCTCGTGAGCCCCTCCACCGCGCTGGCCCGCTCGGTGCTGACGGCGCTCGTCGAGGCGGGCGTCACCGAGCTCGTCGTCTCGCCGGGCTCGCGCAACGCCCCCCTCTCCTTCGCCGCGCACGACGCCGCGGCGGCCGGGCTGCTCCGGCTGCACACTCGGGTGGACGAGCGGACCGCGGGCTTCCTGGCCCTCGGGCTGACCAAGGTCGGCGCCCGGGCGGCGGTGCTCTGCACGTCCGGCACCGCGGTGGCCAACCTGCACCCGGCGGTGCTCGAGGCGGCCCACACGGGGCTCCCGCTCGTCGTGCTGACCGCGGACCGGCCCGCCCGCCTGCGGGGGACCGGGGCCAACCAGACGACCGACCAGGTGGGGATCTTCGGCCGGCTGGTGACCACCCGGGACCTCCCCGACGACGCCCTCGTCCTGGAGGCCGACGGGCCCACGCACCTCAACGTCCAGCTCGACGAGCCGCTGGTGCCCGAGGACCGCTGGCAGCCGGAGCCCCCGCTGGTCGAGGAGGTCGCGCAGCGACCGTCTCGAGAGCTTCGCGCGGAGCGGCTCGTGATCGGGCCGCGCACCGTCGTGGTGGCCGGCGACGACGCGGGCCCCCCGGCGCGGGTGCTGGCCGAGCGGGCCGGGTGGCCGCTGCTGGCCGAGCCGACGTCCGGCTCGCGCACCGGCGACCACGCGCTGCGCTGCTACCGCCTGCTCCTCGACACCGACCTCGGCCGCAGCGTCGAGCGGGTCGTCGTCGCGGGCCACCCCACGCTCTCGCGGCCGGTGACCAGGCTGCTCTCCCGTGAGGGCGTCGAGGTGGTCTCGTTGCCGACCAGGGGAGCCTGGCCGGAGCGCCCCTTCCCGGTCGACCGCCACGTGGCCGCGGTCGAGGCGGACGGGACGGACGACCCGGCCTGGCTGGCGGCGTGGCTGGAGGCGGACCGGTCGGTGGCCCGGCAGCTCGACCGGCTGCTGGCCGCGGAGCCCGCGCTCACGCCGCACGAGGTCGCCGCGGCGGTGAGCCGCGCTGTGCCACCCGGTGGGCTGCTGTACGTCGGCGCGTCCAGCCCGGTCCGGGACCTCGACCTGGTCGTGGCCCGCTACGAGGTCGGGGACCGGCGCAAGGTCGTCGCCAACCGCGGCCTCGCCGGGATCGACGGCACCGTCTCCTCCGCCGTCGGTGCCGCCCTCGGGCGCTCGCACGGCAGCCGGAACCTCGCCCTCATGGGGGACGTCACGTTCCTCCACGACTCCGGCGGCCTGGTGCTCGGCCCGCACGAGGAGCGGCCCGACCTCACCATCGTGGTCGCCAACGACGACGGCGGCGCGATCTTCTCGATGCTGGAGCAGGGGGCGCCCGAGCACGCCGGACCGTTCGAGGCGCTCTTCGGCACCCCGCACGGCGTCGACCTGGCCAGCCTCTGCGCCGCCACCCGGACCCCGCACTGGCGCGTGGACACCGTCGCCGAGCTCGAGCACGCCCTGGCCAGCCCGAACGGAGGCATCGAGGTGGTCGAGGCGGTGGTCGAGCGGCGTACCCGCCGGGACCTCGACGAGCGGATCCGGGCGCTGCGGCCGTGAGCGAGCAGGTGGTGGTGCGCGAGCGCCAGGAACGCGCCGCGGCGCGGCTCCGCGACTTCATCCGGACCGAGTCCGCCAGCGCGGCCCTGCTCGTCGCCTCGGCGCTGCTGGCCCTGCTCTGGGCCAACTCGCCCTGGTCGGGCGCCTACGAGGCGCTGTGGCACACCACGGTCGAGGTGGCCGTCGGGGCCGACGGCATCGCGATGGACCTCCACCACTGGATCAACGACGGCCTGATGGTGGTCTTCTTCTTCGTCATCGGCCTCGAGGTGCGCCGGGAGCTGGCCGTCGGGGAGCTGACCGAGCGGCGCCGGGTCGTGGTGCCGCTCGTCGCGGGCGTCGGCGGCATGCTGGTCCCCGCCGCGGTCTACCTGGCGATCAACCCCTCGGGGGAGGCGGCGGCCGGCTGGGGCGCGGTCATCGGCACCGACACGGCGTTCCTCCTGGGTGTGCTGGCGCTGGTGGGGCCGGCGGTCTCCACGCAGCTGCGGATCTTCCTGCTGACCCTGACCGTCATCGACGACGTGGTGGCCGTGAGCGTCATCGGGCTCGCCTACACCGACGAGGTGGCGCTCGGCCCGCTGGCGGTCGCCGCGGCCGCCCTCGCCGGGCTGGTGGTGCTCTCCCGCGCGGGGCAGTGGCGGGCCTCGCCGTACGTCGCGCTCGTCGTGCTGGCCTGGCTGGCGACCCTCGAGTCAGGTCTGCACGCGTCGATCGCCGGCATGCTGGCGGGCCTGCTGGTGCCGGCCGCCGAGCCGGACCGGGCGCAGGTGGAGGCCGCGGCGCTGCGGTTCCGCGCCTTCCGGCAGTCACCGATGCCGGCCGTCCAGCGCTCGGCGCGCCAGGAGCTGACCCGGTCGATCTCGGTCAACGAGCGGCTGCAGGAGGCCCTGCACGGCTGGGCCGGGTACGTCGTGGTGCCGCTCTTCGCGCTGGCCAACGCCGGCGTCGACCTCCGCGACGGGGTGCTGGGCGACGCGCTCACCTCGCCGGTCACGTGGGGCGTGGTGGCCGGTCTGGTCGGCGGCAAGCTGCTCGGCATCGGCCTGGGCTCGGTGCTCGCGGTGCGGGCCGGGTGGGGCCGGCTGCCGCAGGGCGTGGGCATGGGGCACGTCTTCGCGGGCGGGGCCCTGTCGGGCATCGGCTTCACGGTCTCGCTGCTCATCGTGGGGCTCGCCTTCGACGACGGGCCGGTGCGCGACCAGGCCACCGTCGGCGTCCTGCTGTCGGTGGTCGTGGCGAGCGCCGTGGGATGGGCGGTCTTCCGCTTCGCGGCCCGGCGCCTGGGCCAGGGCGACGCCGCCCTCCCGCGGTACCTCAGCGACCCCGTCGACCCGGAGCGCGACCACGTCCGCGGCCCGGCGGATGCCCCGCTGACGCTGGTGGAGTACCTCGACTACGAGTGCCCCTTCTGCGCCCGCGCGACCGGGTCGGCGCGCGAGGTGCGCGAGCACTTCGGCGACCGGCTGCGCTACGTCACCCGGCACCTGCCCATGGACGTGCACCCCCACGCGCCGCTGGCGGCGCTGGCGGCCGAGGCCGCGGCCCGGCAGGGGCGGTACTGGGACATGCACGACCGGCTCTTCGCCCACCAGGACCAGCTGGCCTACGAGGACCTCGTCGGCCACGCCGACGTGCTCGGGCTCGACGTCGAGCGGTTCGTGCGCGACCTGCAGGACGAGGAGACCGGTGCACAGGTGCGGCGCGACCTGGAGAGCGCCGCTGCGAGCGGTGCCCGGGGGACGCCGACGTTCTTCGTCGGGGACCGCCGCCACGAGGGCCCCTGGGACGCCCGGACCCTCATCGCGGCCCTCGAGGCGCTGCAGGACCCGGCGGTCACCGACCGGGCGTGAACCGGACCGGGAACCGCAACGCGCCGGTGTTGCCGGAGACCGGCAGCCACTCGCCCGGCCCGTCGGGCCGCGCGTCCGGCATCCGGCGGGCGAGGAGGGGCAGGGCCACGGCCATGTCGGTGCGGGCCACGAAGTGACCGAGGCAGTGGTGCACACCCGCGCCGAAGCCGTGGTGCGGCGGCCGCTGCTGGGTGATGTCGAACGACGGGTCGGGGACGGCGCGGGGGTCGGTGCCGGCGCTGTGGGAGAGCATCTGCACGATCCCTCCGCGGGGGATGTGCAGGCCCTGGAACTCGACGTCCTCGACCGCCTCGCGGGTCACCCAGGTGACGGTCGGGTTGACCCGCATCACCTCCTCGACGGCGTTGGCGCCGAGCTCCGGCCGCTCGCCGAGCAGCCGCCACTGGTCGGGGTGGCGCAGCAGGGTCTGGACCGCCAGGCCGATCTGGTTCCGGGTGGTCTCCATCCCGGCGAAGGCGAGGAAGACCAGCGCGACGCCCAGCTCGTGGCGGCTCAGCCGCTGCTCCGCGCCGCCGGGGCCCTCCTCGCTGGCCTGGACGAGGGTCGTCACGAGGTCGTCACGCGGGTGCGCCCGCCGGTCGTCGACGACCTGCTCGAGATACCCGTGGAGGCCCTCCAGGGCCGCCTCGATGCGCGGCACCTGGTTGCCGACGTCGATGGAGAACGACGCGCCGAGGTCGTCGGCCCAGTGCGCCACCTGCTCCCAGTGGTCCTCGTCCAGGCCGAGCAGCTGGCAGATGATCCGCGCGGCGTACGGCTCCGCGAACTCCGAGATCAGCTCGACGCTGCCGCGGGGTGCGAACCCGTCGACGAGCTCGTCGGCGAGCGCCTGGAACTGCGGGCGCATCGCCTCGATCGCCTTCTTCCGGAACGCCGGGACCATGAGCCGGCGGATGCGGGCGTGGTCCTCGCCCTCGAGGCTGAGCAGGGTCTCCTTCCACCAGTCGCTGAAGAGCCCGGAGTGGATGCCGTTCTGCTCGGGCCAGCGGGCGTTGCCCTGGCGGAAGCGGCGGTCGCGCAGCAGCGCCGACACCTCGTCGTACCGCAGGACCGCCCAGCCCCAGTTGGTCTCGACGTACCAGTCCTCGTCCCGCGCCCGGTGGACCGTCGCCGACGTGACGTCGAAGGAGGGGTCGGACAGGTCGAAGCGCCGAGCAGCCGGGGTCATGGCCGGACCATCCGGATGTGCAGGCCCTCCTCGGCGTCCTCGGCGGCGCCGTCGGGGTGGAAGCCGTGGTGCTCGTAGAAGCGGATCGCCCGCTTGTTGGCCTCCAGGACCCACAGGTAGGACGGCGCCTCGTCGATGGTGGCCTGGAGCAGCAGGTGGCCGAGCCCGGTGCCCCACCAGTGGGCGCGGACGTAGAGCGCGAGCAGCGGCAGCCCCAGCTCGTCGGGCTCCCCGGCGCCGGCGAAGCCGACCAACCCCTCGGGGGCCTCGACGACCAGCGTGCGGTCGTGGAGGGCGACCATCTCGCGCCACACCTCGATCCGCTCGGCGAGGTGCTCCTCCCGCTCGGCGCGGACCTTCTCCGGGACCAGGTGGGCGTAGGACTCGTCCCACGAGTCCACGTGCAGCCGGGCGAGGGCGTCGCCGTCGTCGAGGACCGCGGGCCGGATGGTCACGCCGTCGAAGGAGCTCATCGGGTCATCGTAGGGAGGGCGGTCCTCGCACCCCGACCACGCCTGCCGGTGGCTACGGTGGCCGGCATGCGGATCACCAAGTTCGGCCACGCCTGCGTCCGGATCGAGCACGAGGGGACCACCGTGGTCATCGACCCCGGCGCCTTCACCGAGGCGGAGGCGGTCGACGGCGCCGACGCCGTGCTGGTCACCCACGAGCACGCCGACCACTACCTGCCCGACCACCTGCTCCGCGCGGACGCCCCGGTCCACACCATCGAGGGGGTGGCGGCCCACGTGCGCGCCGACGCGCCCGCGCTGGCGGAGCGGCTGAGCGTCGTCGAGCCCGGTGCGTCGTTCCTGGTCGGGTCCATCCCCGTGCGCGCGGTCGGCGAGCTGCACGCGGTGATCCACCCCGAGCTGCCCCGCATCACGAACTCGGGCTACGTCCTCGACCTGGGCGGCACCTCCGTCTACCACCCCGGCGACGCCCTCACCGGGGCGGAGCAGGACGTCGACCTGCTGCTCCTCCCGGTCTCCGCGCCGTGGATGCGAGCCAGCGAGGCGATCGACTTCGCCCGCTCCGTCGGTGCCCGGCGGAACCTGGCCATCCACGACAAGATCTACTCCGACACCGGCCTGGCCGTCGTCGACGGCCACCTGCGGCGGTTCCTCGAGCCGGCCGGCCAGGAGTACCTCCGCCTCGCCGACGGCGACGACCTGGACTGACCCCGCGGGGAACGGCAGCGCGCCTCAGCCGGCGAGGGAGTCCCGGACGGGGACGAACTTCGCCTGCGACTCGGCGAGCTCGGACTCCGGGTCGGACTCGGCCACGACGCCGCAGCCGGCGAAGAGCCGGACCGTCGCGCCGTCGAGGGAGGCCGAGCGCAGGGCGATGCCCCACTCGCCGTCGCCGGAGGCGTCCATCCATCCCACCGGCCCGGCGTACCGCCCGCGGTCCATCCCCTCGATCTCGCCGATCAGCTCGATGGCGGCGGGTGTGGGGGTGCCGCCGACCGCCGCGGAGGGGTGCAGCGCCTCGGCGAGCTGGAGCGAGGAGACGGTGGCGGCGTCGTGGACCACGCCGTTCACGTCGGTGGCCAGGTGCATGACGTTGGGCAGGTGGAGGACGAACGGCGCCTCGGGCACGTTCATCGACGAGCAGTGCGGCTCGAGCGCGTCGGCGACCGAGCGCACGGCGTACTCGTGCTCCTCGAGGTCCTTGGAGGAGCGGGCCAGCGTGGCGGCCAGGGCCAGGTCCCGCTCGTCGTCGCCGGTACGCCGGATCGTCCCGGCGAGCACCCGGGACGTGACCAGGCCGCGCTCGCGGCGCACCAGCATCTCCGGGGTCGCCCCGAAGAGCCCGTCGACGTGGAAGGTCCAGCACATCGGGTAGCCGGCCGCGAGCCGTCGCAGCGGCCACCGGACGTCGATGGCGGAAGCGGCCGTGGCGAAGAGGTCGCGCGCCAGCACCACCTTCTCGAGGTCCCCGGCGCCGATCCGCGCCACCGCGTCGGCGACGACGCTCATCCACCGCTCCCCGTCGAGCGCGCCGTCCCCGAAGCTGACCCCCACGGGCGCCTCGGGGAGGTCGGTCGCCGCCAGGCTGGCCGCGGGGGAGGGCGCGCCCGCCGGTGACACCGTGGTGACCCAGGCCCGGTCCCCCCGGCGACCGACCACGACGGCCGGGACGGCGAGCACGGAGTCCCCGGGCTCGTCGGCGAACGCGAAGGACCCGAAGGAGACCAGCCCGGTCCCCGGCTCGACGACCTCGTCGTCGACGCGCGCCCGGGCAGTCGTCTCGCTCCACCACTTGGCGGCGTCGGCGAACCGCGTCGGCCCCGAGGTCCGGACCTCCGCGGCGACGCCCCAGCCGACGAGGCCCTCGCCCCGGCGCAGCCAGGTCACCGGGCGGTCGGTCGGCAGCAGGTCGAGCAGCGCCGAGGCGTCGGCCGGGGGCACGGAGACGGTGTGGACGACGAGTCCGGCCGCTGCCTCGTCGGCAGGGCCACCAGCGGACCCGGTGGCGGGGTCGACGGAGCTCGTCACGGCGGCGAGCCTACGCCCGCTCCGGTCGCCGCCCGGCCCCGCCGTAGGGTTCGGCCGTGGCCCGTGCAGAGCTCGACAAGCAGCCGACCGACGTCCGCCGGATGTTCGACACGGTCGCCCGTCGCTACGACCTGACCAACGACGTCCTGTCCCTCGGCCAGGACCGGCGCTGGCGCCGCGACGTGATCGAGGCCGTCGACGCGGGGTGGGGCGACCTCGTCCTGGACCTCGCGGCCGGCACCGGCACGTCGAGCCAGCCGTTCGCCGACCGCGGAGCGTCGGTGGTGCCGTGCGACTTCTCCCTGGGCATGCTCCGGGTGGGGAAGCAGGCGCGGCCGCACCTGCCGTTCACGGCCGGCGACGGCACCCGCCTGCCCTTCGCCGACGACACGTTCGACGCGGTGACGATCTCCTTCGGCCTGCGCAACATCGTCGATCCGCTGGCCGGGTTGCGAGAGCTGCTCCGGGTGACGAAGCCGGGCGGCCGCCTGGTGGTGTGCGAGTTCAGCCACCCGACGTTCGGACCCTTCCGCACCGTCTACCTCGAGTACCTGATGCGGGCGCTGCCGACGATCGCCCGCGCGGTCTCCTCGGCGCCGGAGGCCTACGTCTACCTCGCGGAGTCGATCCGTGCCTGGCCCGACCAGCGCGGCCTCGCCGACCTCGTGGCCGAGGCCGGCTGGCAGCGTCCCGAGTGGCGTGACCTGTCGGGCGGCATCGTCGCCCTGCACCGCGCCACCGCCTGAGCAGGCCGGTCCCCGCCGTGTTGTCGCAGGTCACACCGGCCGTCGTCCGCTGACGATTTCGACAACATCTCCGTGACGGAAATCTGCAGGTCAGCGCGGGTTTAGGCGGGTTCGAACCCGGGCGTGCGGGGAGTCATCGGGAGTGGCACACTGGGCCCTGCCGCCTCGTGATTTCCTTCACAAGGTCACATTCAGGTCGTCCGCAAGGAGAGTCCGTGGAGCTGTACACGCCGGTCCTGGCCCTCGTCGTGCTGGCCGCCCTCTTCGCGGTCGGCTCGGTCGCGATGAGCTCCGTGGTGGGACCGAAGCGCTACAACCGGGCGCGGCTCGACAGCTACGAGTGCGGCATCGAGCCGACCCCCCAGCCGGTGGGCGGCGGCCGGTTCCCGGTGAAGTACTACACGGTCGCGATGACCTTCATCATCTTCGACGTCGAGATCATGTTCCTGGTGCCGTGGGCGGTCTACTTCGACCAGCTGCACTGGTTCGGCCTGATCGCCGTCGTGATCTTCCTGTTCAACATCACCATCGCCTACGCCTACGAGTGGCGTCGCGGCGGGCTCGACTGGGACTGACCGAGGGACTGAATCCATGGGACTCGAAGAGAAGCTTCCGAGCGGCGTCCTGCTGACGACCGTCGAGGGCGTCGCCGGCTACATGCGCAAGGCGTCGTTCTGGCCGGCCACCTTCGGCCTGGCCTGCTGCGCCATCGAGATGATGACCAGCGGCGGTCCGAAGTACGACCTGGCCCGCTTCGGCATGGAGGTCTTCCGCGCCAGCCCGCGCCAGGCCGACCTGATGATCGTCGCCGGCCGGGTCAGCCAGAAGATGGCGCCGGTGCTGCGCCAGATCTACGACCAGATGCCCGAGCCGAAGTGGGTGCTGGCGATGGGCGTGTGCGCCTCGAGCGGCGGCATGTTCAACAACTACGCGATCGTCCAGGGCGTCGACCACATCGTCCCGGTCGACATCTACCTCCCCGGCTGCCCGCCGCGACCCGAGATGCTGATCGACGCCATCTTGAAGCTGCACGACCAGGTGCAGGACAAGAAGCTCGGGTCGAACCGCGGCCGTGAGATCGAGGAGCGGGAGACCGCCGCCCTCAGCGCGGTCCCGACCTCGGACATGAAGGGTCTGCTGCGGTGACCGACGAGCGCACCGACAAGCCCTCCGACGCGCCGGCTCGCCCCGCGGTCGACGAGTCGCCCGAGAACGCCCCCGCGACGCTCGACCCGGAGGTCCGCGCGGTCGGCGCCCGGCACGGCATGTTCGGCACCAAGGGCTCCGGCGACACCAGCGGGTACGGCGGCCTGGTGCAGCCGATCGTGTACCCCGGCCCGGCACGCCGGCCGTTCGAGGGGTGGCACGAAGAGGTCGCCGCCGCGCTCGACACGGCGCTCGCGCAGGTCGGTGCGGGTGACGCGATCGAGGGCGTGGTGATCCACCGCGGCGAGATCACCTTCCACGTCCGCCGCGACCACCTGCCGGCGGTCGCCCGGGCCTTCCGCGACGACGCCTCCCTGCGGTTCGAGCTGTGCAGCGGGGTCAGCGGCGTGCACTACCCCGACGACACGGGGCGTGAGCTGCACGTCGTCTACCACCTGCTGTCGATGACCTGGAACCGCCGGGTCCGCATCGAGGTCAGCGTGCCCGACGCCGACCCCCACCTGCCGTCGGTCGTCTCGACGTACCCCACGGCCGACTGGCACGAGCGGGAGACCTACGACATGTTCGGGGTCATCTTCGACGGGCACTCCGCCCTCACCCGCATCCTCATGCCCGACGACTGGCCGGGCCACCCCCAGCGCAAGGACTACCCGCTCGGCGGCATCCCGGTCGAGTACAAGGGCGGCAGCATCCCGCCGCCCGACCAGCGGAGGAGCTACAGCTGATGGCCACCACGGACACCCACGACGTCTACGCAGGCTCCAGCGAGACCACCGAGGGCCGCGTCTTCACCGTCTCCGGGCAGGACTGGGACCAGATCGCGGAGGGCCTCGCCGAGGACGACGCCGAGCGCGTCGTCGTCAACATGGGCCCGCAGCACCCGTCCACCCACGGCGTGCTCCGGCTGATCCTCGAGCTCGACGGCGAGTCGGTGACCGAGGCCCGCTGCGGCATCGGCTACCTCCACACCGGCATCGAGAAGAACATGGAGTTCCGCTCCTGGGTGCAGGGCGTCACCTACTGCACCCGGATGGACTACCTGTCCAACATGTTCAACGAGGCGACGTACTGCCTCGGCGTGGAGCGGCTCCTCGACATCGAGGACCAGATCCCCGAGAAGGCGACCGTGATGCGGGTGCTCCTCATGGAGCTGCAGCGCATCGGCTCCCACCTGGTCGCGATCGCCACGGGCGGCATGGAGATCGGCGCGCTGACGGTGATGACCGTCGGGTTCCGCGAGCGTGAGCTGGTCCTGGACGTGCTCGAGCTGATCACCGGCCTGCGGATGAACAACGGGTTCATCCGCCCCGGCGGCGTCGCGCAGGACCTCCCGCCCGGGGCGCTGGACGAGATCGGCGCCTTCGTCGCCCTCATGAAGAAGCGGCTCCCCGAGTACGCCGCCCTCTGCAACGCCAACCCGATCTTCAAGGCCCGCCTCGACGGCATCGGCCACCTCGACCTCGAGGGATGCGTGGCGCTGGGGCTCACCGGCCCCGTCCTGCGCAGCACCGGCTACCCCTGGGACCTGCGCAAGACCCAGCCCTACTGCGGCTACGAGACCTACGACTTCGACGTGCAGACGTGGGACACGGCCGACTCCTACGGGCGGTTCCGGATCCGCCTGGCGGAGATGTGGGAGTCCCTGAAGATCATCGAGCAGGCGGCCGAGCGGCTCGCCGGCCTCGAGGGCGAGCCGGTGATGGTGGCCGACAAGAAGATCGCCTGGCCCAGCCAGCTGTCGATCGGCAGCGACGGCATGGGCAACAGCCTCGACCACATCCGCCACATCATGGGGGAGTCGATGGAGGCCCTGATCCATCACTTCAAGCTGGTCACCGAGGGCTTCCGGGTCCCGGCCGGTCAGGCCTACGTCCCCGTCGAGTCGCCGCGTGGCGAGCTCGGGGCGCACCTGGTCTCCGACGGCGGCACCCGTCCCTTCCGGGCGCACTTCCGCGACCCGTCCTTCACCAACCTGCAGGCGACCAGCGTGATGAGCGAGGGCGGCATGGTCTCCGACGTCATCGTCGCGATCGCCTCGATCGACCCCGTGATGGGAGGCGTGGACCGATGACTCGACAGTCCGGGCTCACCGAGGAGAACCACGCCGAGCTGCGCGAGATCGCTGCCCGCTACCCCGAGCCGCGGTCGGGCCTGCTGCCGATGCTGCACCTGGTGCAGTCCGTGGAGGGCCGGATCACCCCGGAGGGCATCGAGGCCTGCGCCGACGTGCTGGGCATCTCCGCGGCGGAGGTGAGCGGCGTGGCGACCTTCTACACGATGTACAAGCGCAAGCCGGTCGGCGACTACCACGTCGGCGTCTGCACCAACACGCTGTGCGCCGTCATGGGCGGGGACGAGATCTTCGACCGCCTCAAGAGCCACCTCGACGTCGGGAACGACGAGACGACCGCCGACGGCAAGGTCACCCTCGAGCACCTCGAGTGCAACGCCGCGTGCGACTACGCGCCGGTGATGATGGTGAACTGGGAGTTCATGGACAACATGACCCCCGAGTCGGCTGTCCAGCTGGTCGACGACCTGCGGGCCGGCCAGGAGGTCCGCTCCACCCGCGGACCTCGCATCTGCACCTGGCGCGAGGCGTCCCGCGTGCTCGCCGGCTTCCCCGACGGCCAGGTCCACGAAGGCCCCGCTGCGGGTCCGGCCTCGCTCGTCGGGCTGGGCATCGCCGAGGAGCGCGGTTGGTCCGCGCCGGCGACGGACCAGGCGCGGTCCGACCAGGCCGACGCCGTGCCGGAGGACCGCTCCGAGGTGGCGCAGGCGACCGCCGACGCCGCCAGCCTGGAGTCCAAGGCCGCGACGGTCGAGAAGCAGAGCCCGACGACCGAGACGGCCGCCGAGAAGGGAGACGCCCGGTGAGCAGCACCCTCACGCCGGTCCTCACCGCCAACTGGGGCGACGAGCGGTCCTGGACGCTGGAGTCCTACGAGCGCCGCGGCGGCTACCGCGCGCTGGACACCGCGTTCGCGACGACCCCCGACGCGATCATCGAGGCGGTCAAGGAGTCCGGCCTCCGCGGCCGCGGAGGCGCCGGGTTCCCGACCGGGATGAAGTGGTCCTTCATCCCGCAGGACAACCCGAAGCCGAAGTACCTCGTCGTCAACGCCGACGAGTCCGAGCCGGGCACGTGCAAGGACATCCCGCTGATGATGGCCAGCCCGCACACGCTGGTCGAGGGCGTCATCCTCAGCTCCTACGCCATCCGCGCGAACAAGGCGTTCATCTACATCCGCGGCGAGGTGCTCCACGTCATCCGGCGGGTGCAGGCCGCGGTCGCCGAGGCGTACGCCGCGGGCCACCTCGGCACGGACATCCACGGCTCGGGCTACGACCTCGACGTCGTCGTCCACGCCGGTGCCGGGGCCTACATCTGCGGCGAGGAGACGGCGCTGCTCGAGGGCCTGGAGGGTCGCCGCGGCCAGCCGCGGCTGCGTCCGCCGTTCCCCGCGGTCGCGGGTCTCTACGCCAGCCCGACGGTCATCAACAACGTCGAGTCGATCGCCTCCGTCCCCAGCATCGTGGCGAACGGCGCCGAGTGGTTCGCCTCCATGGGCACCGAGAAGTCCAAGGGCTTCGGCATCTTCTCCCTCTCCGGCCACGTCCAGCGGCCGGGACAGTACGAGGCGCCGCTCGGCATCACGCTGCGTCAGCTGATCGACCTCGCGGGCGGGATCCGTGAGGGCCACGAGCTGAAGTTCTGGACCCCCGGCGGCTCCAGCACGCCGATCCTGACCACCGAGCACCTCGACGTGCCGCTCGACTTCGAGGGCGTCGGCGCCGCCGGCTCCATGCTCGGCACTCGGGCGCTCCAGGTCTTCGACGACACGGTCTGCGTCGTCCGCGCCGTCCTCCGCTGGACGGAGTTCTACAAGCACGAGTCCTGCGGCAAGTGCACCCCGTGCCGCGAGGGCACGTGGTGGCTGGTGCAGACCCTCGCCCGGCTGGAGAAGGGCCAGGGGACCGAGGAGGACCTCGACCTGCTGCTCGACCAGTGCGACAACATCCTCGGCCGGTCGTTCTGCGCGCTCGGTGACGGCGCGACCAGCCCGATCTCGAGCTCGATCCAGTACTTCCGCGAGGAGTACCTCGCCCACCTCACCCACGGCGGCTGCCCGTTCGACCCGGCCGCCTCGACAGCGTGGTCCGACCGGACCGTGGGAGCAACCGCATGACCACCACCCCCGAACGGACCGACCTCGTCACGCTCACGATCGACGGCGTCCAGGTCAGCGTCCCCAAGGACACCCTGGTGATCCGGGCCGCCGAGCAGGTCGGCGTGCAGATCCCCCGCTTCTGCGACCACCCGCTGCTCGCGCCGGTCGGCGCGTGCCGCCAGTGCCTCGTCGAGGTCCCCGACGCCGGCAACGGCCGGGGCTTCCCGAAGCCGCAGGCCTCGTGCACGCTGCCCGTGGCCGAGGGCATGGTGGTGAGCACCCAGGTGACCAGCCCGGTCGCCGACAAGGCGCAGCAGGGCATCATGGAGTTCCTGCTCATCAACCACCCGCTCGACTGCCCGGTCTGCGACAAGGGCGGCGAGTGCCCGCTGCAGAACCAGGCGATGTCGAACGGCCGCGGCGAGTCCCGGTTCTCCGAGACCGGCGGCATCAAGCGGACGTTCCCCAAGCCGATCAACATCTCCGCGCAGGTCCTGCTGGACCGGGAGCGGTGCGTGCTCTGCGCCCGGTGCACCCGGTTCTCCGAGCAGATCGCCGGCGACCCGTTCATCGCACTCATCGAGCGGGGTGCGCTGCAGCAGGTGGGCATCTACGAGAAGGAGCCCTTCGAGAGCTACTTCTCCGGCAACACCATCCAGATTTGCCCGGTCGGCGCGCTCACCAGTGCCGAGTACCGCTTCCGGTCCCGCCCCTTCGACCTGGTCTCGACCCAGTCCGTCGCCGAGCACGACGCCTGCGGCTCGGCCATCCGCATCGACCACCGTCGCGGCAAGGTCATGCGTCGCCTCTCCGGCAACGACCCCGAGGTCAACGAGGAGTGGATCACCGACAAGGACCGCTTCGCGTACAACTACGCCCGGCAGCCCGACCGGCTGACCTACCCGCAGGTCCGCGACACCGACGGCTCGCTGCGCCCCGCGTCCTGGCCGGAGGCCTTCGCCGTCGCCGCCCGCGGGCTGCGCGAGGCCGGCGCGGTCGGGGTGCTCCCCGGTGGCCGCCTGACCGCCGAGGACGCCTACGCGTACGCCGCCTTCGCCCGGGTGGCGCTCGGCACCAACGACGTCGACTTCCGCGCCCGGCCGCTGTCGAAGGAGGAGGAGGCGTTCCTCGCCAGCGAGGTCGCGCTCACCATGCCCGGCCAGGGGGGAGTCACCTACGCCGACCTCGAGGCGGCGACCACGGTCGTCCTCGCCGGGCTCGAGCCCGAGGACGAGGCCGGCACGATCTTCCTGCGGCTGCGCAAGGCCTCGCGCCAGGGCACGCGTGTGCTCTCGGTCGCCCCGTTCACCAGCCGCGGCCTGCGCAAGATGGACGGCACGCTGCTCCCGGCGGCACCGGGCGAGGAGGCTGCGGTCCTCGAGTCGCTGGCCGAGCACGCCGAGCACACCATCGACGCCGGCACGGTGATCCTGGCGGGCGAGCGGCTGGCCACCTCGCCGGGCGCCCTCACCGCCGCGGCGGACCTGGCGCGGCGTACCGGCGCGAAGCTGGCGTGGGTGCCGCGCCGTGCCGGCGACCGGGGCGCGGTGGAGGTCGGCTGCCTGCCGACCCTGCTGCCCGGGGGCCGCCCGGTCTCGGACGCCTCGGCCCGCGTCGACGTGGCCACCGCCTGGGGCGTGGGCTCGCTGCCGGAGACCCCGGGCCGCGACGCCGACGAGATCGTCGCCGCCCTCCTCTCCGGAGACCTCGGCGGCCTGGTCGTCGGCGGCGTCGACCCCGACGACACGGCTGACCCGACCGCGATGCGCGCCGCGCTGCAGGCGGCGCGGTTCGTGGTGGCGCTGGAGATCCGCGAGACCGACGTGACCCGCGTCGCCGACGTCGTCTTCCCGGTCGCGCCGGCCAGCGACAAGGCCGGCACCTTCGTCACCTGGGAGGGCCGTCCGCGCCCCTTCCAGGCGGTCTTCACCCATCCCGGCTCGCTGCCCGACCTCCGCGTCCTCGCGGGCATCGCCGAGGAGCTCGCGGCGCTCGGCCAGGGGAGCCCGCTCGGCTTCCGCACCGTCACCGACGTGCAGGCCCGGCTCGCCGAGCTCGGCGGCTGGGACGGCGCCCGGCCCACGCTCCCCGACACGAGCGCCCGGCCCGGCGTCCCGGCGGAATCCGGGTCGGGGGGCTCGGGTGACATGGTCCTCGCCACCTGGAAGCAGATGATCGACCTCGGCTCGATGCAGGACGGGGACGCCGCTCTGCGGGCCACCGCGCGGATGCCGGTGGCACGGGTCAGCGCCGAGGTCTACGACGCGCACGGCCCGACCGTGACCGTCACCGGTGACCGGGGGTCGGTCACCCTGCCGGCCGAGATCACGCCCGACCTGGTCGACGGCGTGGTCTGGCTCCCGGCGAACTCCTTCGGCAACGGGGTGCTGGCCGACGTGGCCTCGCCCGGCTCGCGCGTGACCGTGAAGGGAGCGGGTCAGTGAGCGGACTTCCCACGGCGGCCCTGCCCATGGCTGCCGACGACCTCTCCGCCTTCGGGAACGACCCGCTGTGGGTCATCCTCCTGAAGACGGTGCTGATCTTCCTCGTCCTGGTGCTCCTCACCCTGTTCAACATCTGGTGGGAGCGCCGGGTCGTGGCGCGGATGCAGCACCGCATCGGCCCGAACGTCAACGGCCCCTTCGGCCTCCTCCAGTCCCTCGCCGACGGCGTGAAGCTGGCGCTGAAGGAGGACATCATCCCCAAGGCCGCCGACAAGGTGGTCTTCCTGCTGGCCCCGGTGCTGGCGGTGATCCCGGCCTTCGTGACGTTCAGCGTCATCCCGTTCGGCCCCGAGGTGGAGATCCCCTTCACCGACACGGTCACCCCGCTGCAGCTGACCGACATGCCGGTCGCCGTGCTCTTCGTGATGGCGATCGCCTCGATCGGCATCTACGGCATCGTCCTCGGCGGCTGGTCCAGCGGCTCGACGTACTCGCTCCTGGGCGGCCTGCGCTCGAGCGCGCAGATGATCTCCTACGAGGTCTCGATGGGCCTCGCGCTGGTGACGGTCTTCCTCTACGCCGGCTCCGCGTCGACCTCGCAGATCGTCGACGCCCAGGACACGCTCTGGTTCGGCCTGGTCCTGGCACCGTCGTTCGTCATCTACGTCATCTCGATGGTCGGCGAGGTCAACCGTGCGCCGTTCGACCTCCCCGAGGCGGAGGGCGAGCTCGTCGGCGGGTTCCACACCGAGTACTCGTCGCTGAAGTTCGCGCTGTTCTTCCTCGCCGAGTACATCAACATGGCCACCGTCTCCGCGGTCGCCACCACGCTCTTCCTCGGCGGCTGGCGCGCGCCGTTCTGGATCGACCGGGTGTGGGAGGGAGCCAACGAGGGCTACGTCCCGCTCATCTGGTTCTTCGGGAAGATGCTCTTCTTCATCTTCCTCTTCATCTGGCTGCGTGGGTCGCTGCCGCGGCTGCGCTACGACCAGTTCATGAACTTCGGCTGGAAGGTGCTCATCCCGGTCGCGCTGGGATGGACCGTCGCCGTGGCGGTCGTCCGCGCGGTCACGCTCGACGGCGGCCTGGACCGTCAGTACGTGCTCGTCGTGATCGCCTCCGTCGTGGCGGTCCTGCTGGCCGTGATGTTCTTCGGCCAGGACCGCGACGAGCAGGCCGGCAGCGGCAGCAGCGCCGCGGACGACCGGCCCGCCGCTCCCGCCGGCGGAGCCACCGGCGGCTTCCCCGTGCCGCCCATGCCGGCCGGCGGTGCCGTCCGCGGCGCCGCCCGCCCGCTGACCTTCACATCACCCGTGACGACGGGGACCACCGCCGCGGCGGGGGAGGAGAGCTGATGGCCGACGCACCCCACGAGAAGCAGCGATTCTGGGACCCGGTCGCCGGGTTCGGGGTCACCTTCCGCACCATGTTCCGGAAGGTGGTGACCGAGCAGTACCCCTTCGAGAAGCAGCCGACGGCACCCCGCTTCCACGGCCGGCACCAGCTCAACCGCTGGCCCGACGGGCTGGAGAAGTGCATCGGGTGCGAGCTGTGCGCCTGGGCCTGCCCGGCGGACGCCATCTACGTCGAGGGGGCCCAGAACGTCGACCTGCCCGACGGCTCGGGCCGGTTCAGCCCCGGTGAGCGGTACGGCCGCGTCTACCAGATCAACTACCTGCGCTGCATCCTGTGCGGCCTGTGCATCGAGGCCTGCCCGACGCGCGCGTTGACGATGACCAACGAGTACGAGCTGGCCGACGACAACCGCGCCGACCTCATCTACGAGAAGTCCGACCTCCTCGCGCCGCTGCTGCCGGGCATGGAGCAGCCGCCGCACCCGATGCGGCTCGGCGACGACGAGGGCGACTACTACCGCAACGCCTACTCGGCCCCGGCGCCGGGCACGGCGCCGGCGGCCCCCGCCGACGACCAGACGACCCTCCGAGAGGTGGACCGGTGATCGCCTTCTGGATCCTGGCGCCGGTCATGGTGCTGGCGGCGCTCGGCATCCTCGCCGTGCGCAAGGCCGTCCACGCCGCGCTGCTCCTGGCCACGGTGATGATCAGCCTGGCCATCCTGTACGCCGTGCTGGACGCGCCGTTCCTCTTCGTGGTGCAGATCATCGTCTACACCGGCGCCATCTTGATGCTGTTCCTCTTCGTCGTGATGCTCGTGGGCGTCGACGCCTCCGACTCGCTGGTGGAGACGATCCCCGGTCAGCGGGTGGCCGCGATCGTGCTCGGCGCCCTGGTCGGCATCCTGGTGGTCATCGGGATCGCGCAGATGTCGCTGGGCGCCGTCGTGGGGCTGGAGGCGGCGAACGAGGGCGGCAACATCGAGGGCCTCGCGGCCCTGCTCTTCTCCCGGTACGTCATCACCTTCGAGGTCACGGCCGCGCTGCTCATCACCGCGGCCCTCGGCGCGATGGTCCTCGCCCACCGCGAGCGCCTGGTGCCGAAGGCCGGCCAGGCCGACCTGGCCCGCCAGCGGGTCAGGGACTTCAGCGAGAAGGGCACCCACCTGGGCCCGATGCCGGCGCCCGGCGTCTACGCGCGGCACAACGCCGTGGACACCCCGGCGCTGCTGCCCGACGGCACGCCGGCGGAGTCCTCGGTCTCCCGCGTGCTCCAGGCGCGCGGCACCGTCCGCTCCGCCGCCGCGCTCGCCGACGACATCGAGGACGTGCAGCGCTCGCTGGGCGGCGTGCCGGGCGGCTCCGGCACGCCCGCCGACGACTCGGCCGGCTCCGGCTACAACACCGAGAACCCGAGCACCGGCAACGCCACCGGTGCCAGCGGCCTGGGCTCCGGTGGCCCGGGCTCCGACGAGGAGGCCCACCGGTGACCGACGTGACGCCGTACGTCGTGCTGTCCGCGATCCTGTTCAGCATCGGTGCGGTCGGGGTGCTCACCCGCCGCAACGCGATCGTGGTCTTCATGTGCGTCGAGCTGATGCTCAACGCCTGCAACCTCGCGCTGGTGGCCTTCGCCAAGCAGCACGGCAACCTCGACGGCCAGGTCGCGGCGTTCTTCGTGATGGTCGTCGCCGCCGCCGAGGTGGTCGTCGGGCTCGCGATCATCATGACCATCTTCCGCACGCGTCGCTCGGCCTCGGTCGACGACGCCAGCCTGCTGAAGTACTGAGGAAGAGAACCGGATGTACTCACTGTCCGAGGCCGGCCACGCCATCCCCGTGGTCGACCCCAGCAGCTCCAGCGGGGTCTTCTCGCTCCTGTGGCTGGTCATCGCCCTACCGCTGCTCGGCGCCGCGGTCCTGCTGCTCGGCGGCCGCGCCACCGACCGGTGGGGCCACTGGCTGGGCACCGCCATGGCGGCCGGCTCCTTCGTCGTCAGCCTGGTGCTCTTCTTCGAGCTGCTCGGCCGCAGCGAGGGCGAGCGGTCGATCGTCCAGGAGCTCTACACCTGGATGCAGGTCGGCGACCTCGACATCGGCATGGACCTGCTCTACGACCCGTTGTCGGCGCTCTTCCTGCTGCTCATCACCGGTGTCGGCTCGCTGATCCACGTGTACTCCATCGGCTACATGGAGCACGACCCGCGCCGGCGGCGGTTCTTCGGCTACCTCAACCTCTTCGTCGCCGCGATGCTCACCCTGGTGCTGGCGGAGAACTATGTCGTGCTGTTCCTCGGCTGGGAGGGCGTCGGCCTCGCGTCCTACCTGCTCATCGGCTTCTGGCAGCACAAGCCGACGGCGGCCGCCGCCTCGAAGAAGGCCTTCGTCATCAACCGTGTCGGTGACATCGGCATGGCGCTGGCCATCGCGCTGCTCATCGCGACCTTCGGCACCACCAGCTTCACCCTCATCAGCGAGGTCTCCGGCGGCGCCGAGGAGGGCACGCTGACCGCGGTCGGGCTCCTCCTGCTGCTCGCGGCCTGCGGCAAGTCGGCCCAGGTCCCGCTGCAGGCCTGGCTCCTCGACGCGATGGAGGGCCCGACCCCGGTGTCGGCGCTCATCCACGCCGCCACCATGGTCACCGCCGGTGTCTACCTCGTCGTGCGGTCGAACTTCATCTTCGAGCTGGCGCCGGCCGCCCAGACGGCGGTGGTCGTCGTCGGTGTGGTCACCCTGCTGTGGGGTGCGGTGATCGGCTGCGCCAAGGACGACATCAAGAAGGTGCTCGCCGGGTCGACCATGAGCCAGATCGGCTACATGATGCTCGCCGCCGGCCTCGGCGTCGCGGGCTACGCCTTCGCGATCTTCCACCTGCTGACCCACGGCTTCTTCAAGGCCAACATGTTCCTCGGCGCCGGCTCGGTGATGCACGGCATGAACGACGACGTCGACATGCGCCGCTACGGCGCGCTGCGCAAGGCCATGCCGGTCACCTTCCTGACCTTCGCCATGGGCTACCTCGCCATCATCGGCTTCCCCGGGTTCTCGGGCTTCTGGTCCAAGGACAAGATCATCGAGACGGCCCTGGCGGAGAACTGGCTGATCGGCCTGCTGGCCCTGCTCGGCGCGGGCATCACCGCCTTCTACATGACCCGCCTGATGCTGATGACCTTCTTCACCGACAAGCGGTGGAAGGCCGACGTGCACCCGCACGAGTCGCCGTCGGTCATGACCGTCCCGCTCGTCGTGCTCGCGGCGCTGTCGGTCCTCGGCGGTGTGCTCCTGCTCGGTGACTGGATCGTCGAGTGGCTCTCCCCGGTGGTCGGCGAGGCCGAGCACCACGAGCCGCCGCTGCCGATCATCGTCATCACGCTGCTGACCGTCGCGGTCGTCGCCGCCGGCGTCGCGCTCGCCTGGTTCCTCGTCGGCAAGCGCGAGGTCGCCACGACACCGCCGCAGGACGTGTCGTTCGCGACGCGGGCCGCGCGTGCCGACCTCTACGGTGACGCGGTCAACGACACCCTGGTGGTGCGCCCGGGTGCTGCCGCGGTCCGCGGGATCACGGCAGGCGACCGGACCCTCGTCGACGGCCTCTTCACCGGCGGCTCGAGCTCGGTCAGGGGCGTCGGCAACCTGCTGCGCCGCGCCCAGAACGGGTTCGTCCGCTCCTACGCCCTGTCCCTCCTCGGCGGCGTGCTCCTCGTCGTCCTCGCGCTCCTGGCGGTGAACCTCGCATGAATGAGTTCCCCTGGCTCACCGTCCTGGTTTTGGTGCCGCTCGTCGGCGCCGTGGTCGTGGCCGCGGTTCCGCGCGCGGAGCTGGCCAAGCAGGTCGCCCTGATCTTCTCCGTGCTCACCCTCGGCCTGGGTGGCGTCATCGCCGCGCGCTACGAGCTGCGTGGCGGGATGCAGCTGACCGAGGAGGTCGACTGGATCTCCGCGTTCGGGGTGCACTACGCCCTCGGCGTCGACGGCCTCTCCCTGCTGCTGGTGCTGCTCACGGTGGTCCTGGTCCCGCTGGTGCTGGCCTTCAGCTGGACCCACGCCGACCCCGGCACCGGTGCGAGCGGCTCGACCCGGTCGTTCTTCGCCTGGACGCTCGCGCTCGAGGCGCTCTCGCTGGCCGTCTTCCTCGCCACCGACGTCTTCCTCTTCTACGTCGTCTTCGAGGCCACGCTGATCCCGGCGTACTTCCTCATCGGCGGCTTCGGCAAGGCCGGGCGGAGCGCCGCCGCGGTCAAGTTCCTGATGTTCCAGCTCGCCGGCGGCCTCGTGCTGCTCGGCTCGGTCATCGGCCTGTACGTCGTCTCCGCGCAGGCCGGCGAGCCGTCGTACCTGGTCTCCGACCTCGCCGCGCTCGACATCAGCACCGGTGCCGAGCGGTGGATCTTCGCCGGCTTCATGATCGCCTTCGCGATCAAGGCGCCGCTCTTCCCGCTGCACACCTGGCTGCCGGACACCACCGAGAAGGCGACCCCGGGCACGAGCGTGCTGCTGGTGTGCATCCTCGACAAGATCGGCACCTACGGGATGCTCCGCTTCTGCCTGGAGCTCTTCCCGGAGGCCTCGGAGTGGGCCTCGCCGCTGGTGATCGCCATCGCGCTGGTCTCGATCGTCTACGGCGCGCTGCTGGCCATCGGGCAGGACGACCTGCTGCGCCTGATCGGCCTCACCTCGCTGAGCCACTTCGGCTTCATCACGCTGGGCATCTTCGTGTTCAACAGCCGCGGTGAGACCGGCGCGATCCTGTACATGGTCAACCACGGCCTCGGGACCGCCGCGCTCTTCCTGACCGCCGGCTTCATCATCGAGCGGCGCGGCACGGCCCTGATCAGCCGGATGGGCGGCATGGAGAAGGTGACGCCGGTGCTGGCCGGCCTCTTCCTCGTCGCCGGCCTCGCGACGCTGAGCCTGCCCGGGCTGAGCACCTTCGTCTCGGAGTTCCTGGTCATCGTCGCGGCCTTCGAGCACGCGTGGTGGGTGGGTGCCATCGCCGTCACCGGCATCGTGCTGGCCGCCATCTACGTGCTGTGGATGTACCAGCGCGTGATGACCGGGCCCGGCCCGTCGGCCGACGCGGCCGAGGCGGTCGCGGAGGAGCAGGCCTCGCACCGCGAGCCGGCCGAGCACGGCGGCACCGCCACGGCGACCGCCACCCGGGCGGCGGCGGACACCGCGGCCGCGCTGCGGGTGCCCTACGACCTGCGCCCCCGCGAGGTCGCGGTCGTGACCCCGCTGATCCTGGGCCTGGTGCTCTTCGGCTTCTACCCGATGCCGCTGTTCGACGTCGCCAACCCCTACGTCGACGACCTGATGTCCCGTGTCGACATCGTCGACGACGCCCCCGCCGTGCCTCCGGGCACGGTCGTGGAGCCCGCTGAAGAGGGAGCGCACTGACCATGGAGTTCGTCAAGCCGACCATCGAGTACGCCGAGCTGGCGCCGTTGCTGATCGTGCTCGGCGGCGCCTGCCTGGGCGTCCTCGTCGAGGCGTTCCTCCCGCGGGGCCGGCGCCACGTCGTCCAGGTGGTCCTCACCGCCGTGGTCCTGCTGGCCGCCCTGGCCACCACCATCTGGGTGGCGACCGACCTCGCCGTCGTCGCCGACGGCGCCGCCCGCGGGCTGCTCGCCGTCGAGGGCACCATCGCGGTGGACGGTCCGACCGTCTTCCTCTGGGGCCTGATCCTGCTGCTCGGGCTCGGCGGGGTGGCGCTCTTCGCCGAGCGCCGTCTCGAGGGCGGGGTCTCTGCCTTCGCCGGCCAGGCGGCGGCGCTGCCGGGCACGGAGGCCGAGCGCGAGGCCTCGACCAGGGGCCTGGACCACACCGAGGTCTTCCCGCTGCTGCTCTTCGCGATCGGCGGCATGCTGCTCTTCCCGGCGTCGAACGACCTGCTCACGATGTTCGTCGCCCTCGAGGTGCTCTCGCTGCCGCTCTACCTGCTCTGCGGCCTGGCGCGTCGCCGTCGCCTGCTGAGCCAGGAGGCCGCGCTCAAGTACTTCCTGCTCGGCGCCTTCTCCTCCGGGTTCTTCCTCTACGGCGTCGCGCTGGTCTACGGCTTCTCCGGCTCCATGCAGCTCTCCGCGATCGCGGAGGCGATCCGCAACGACACCGAGAACCGCGGCCTGCTGCTGGTGGGCATGGGCATGCTCGCCGTGGGGCTGCTGTTCAAGGTCGGTGCCGTGCCGTTCCAGGGCTGGACGCCCGACGTCTACCAGGGCGCGCCGACCGCCGTCACGGCGTTCATGTCGGCCGCCACCAAGGTGGCCGCCTTCGGTGCGCTGCTGCGCCTGTTCTACGTCGCCTTCGGGGCCGACCGGTGGTCGTGGCAGCCGATGATGTGGGTCATCGCGATCCTCACGATGCTGGTGGGCGCGATCGTCGCCGTCGCGCAGAACGACGTGAAGCGGATGCTCGCCTACTCCGCGGTCGCCCACACCGGCTTCCTGCTGACCGGCGTGCTCGGCGTGCAGGGCGCCGGCGAGCTGGCCGAGGGCCAGGTGACGTCGCTGACCGCCGTGCTGTTCTACCTCGTGGCGTACGGCGTGGCCTCGCTCGGCGCGTTCGCGGTGGTCACCCTCGTCCGGGACTCCAACGGCGAGGCGACCCGCTTCGACCGGTGGGCCGGGCTGGGGCGCCGCTCGCCCTGGCTCGCGGCGGCCTTCGGGCTCTACCTGCTCTCGATGGCGGGCATCCCGCTCACGGCCGGCTTCGTCGGCAAGTGGGCGGTCTTCACCGTCGCCCTCTCCGCGGGGGCGTGGCCGGTGGTGCTGACGGCGATCGCCTCGAGCGTCATCGCGATCTTCTTCTACATCCGCTACATCCGGATCATGTTCTTCGCCGAGCCGCAGGTCGGTGAGGACACCGCGGCCGTGGTGACTCCCTCGCTGCTCACGTCCGCCACCATCGCGGCGGGCGTCGTGGCGACGGTCGTCCTCGGCGTCGTGCCGGGGCCGGTGCTCGACCTCGCGACCCGTGCGGGAGACTTCATCCGGTGAGCTCCCCTTCGACGGCGGGCCCGTCGTCCTCGGGTCTGGCCCTGCCGGTCACCGACCCGGCCCTCGAGGCGCGCCTGCGCGCCCGGATGGTCGAGGTCGAGGAGGCGCTCTACGCCCACGTGGAGAGCCGCTTCCCCTACGTGACCGAGGCTGCCAGCCACCTGCTGGACGCGGGCGGGAAACGGTTCCGCCCGCTGCTGGTCCTGCTGGCCGCCGAGGCCGGTCCGAGGCCGACGGCGGAGGAGGTGCTGACCGCCGCCTGCGTCGTCGAGATCACCCACGTCGGGTCGCTGTACCACGACGACGTGCTCGACGAGGCGGCGCTGCGTCGGGGCGCGGACTCCGCCAACGCCCGGTGGGACAACCACGTGGCGATCCTGACCGGTGACTTCCTCTTCGCGAAGTCCTCCGAGCTCACCGCCCGGCTCGGTGCCGAGGCGGTTCGGATCCAGGCGGAGACCTTCAGCCGCCTGGTCGAGGGACAGATCATGGAGGGCGTGGCGCCGGGCGAGGGCGAGGACCCGCTGGCGCACTACCTCGAGGTCGTCGCCGGCAAGACCGGCTCCCTCATCGCCACCTCGGCGCGGTACGGAGCGCGGTTCAGCGGCGCACCAGCCGAGGTCGAGGAGGCCCTCACGGCGTACGGCGAGATCGTCGGGTCGGCGTTCCAGCTCTCCGACGACATCCTCGACATCGCCTCGGAGTCGGTGGAGTCGGGGAAGACGCCCGGCACGGACCTGCGCGAGGGCGTGCCCACGCTGCCGGTGCTGATGGCGCGGGCGTCCACCGACCCCGCCGACGCGCGGCTGCTCGAGCTGCTCGACTCCGACCTCTCCGACGACGCGCTGCACGCCGAGGCCCTCGGCCTGCTGCGGCGCCACCCGGCGCTCGACGAGGCCCGGGCCTACGTCGTGGCGCGCGCCGCCGAGGCCAAGGCGCTGCTGCGCGTGCTGCCCGAGGGGCCGGTCCGAGGCGCGCTCGAGGCCTTCGCCGACGTCGTGGCGGTCCGGTCCGCCTGAGCCTTCGCCGCCGCGCAGTTGAGTAGCCGAACTCATGCGGGGGCGCCCCGCTGTCGGCCACCCTCGTGGCATGTCGTCGTTTCCCTGCCCCCACTGCAGCACGGTGCTCGAACCGGGCACCCCGGCCTGCCCGGACTGCGGCATCCGGCTCACCGGTCCGCAGGCCGCTCGGCTCTGGTACGTGAACCAGCAGATCGTCACCCTCCGGCAGGAGGCGTCCACGCTGGTCCAGGAGCTGCTCCAGCCCTCATCGGTGCCCGCGGCGCTGCCGGCCCTCCCGGTCGCCGGCGGGCAGGACCGGCCCCGGGCGACCAGGGGGCCGTCCGGCCAGCAGCTCCTGCTCGGGCTGGGGGCGGTGATGCTGCTGTCGGCCTCGTCCTTCTTCCTGTGGGTCGTCTGGGTCGTCGTGGGCATCGTCGGGCAGGCGCTGATCATGGCGGCCCTGACCGGGCTCGCCGTCGCGGGCTCCGTGGTGGCCACCAGGCGGGGCCTGCACGCCGCTGCGGAGACCGGGGCGGTGCTCGCCACCGGCCTGCTCCTTATCGACCTCTCCGCCGCGCACTCCCTCGGGCTCGGCGGGCTCGACCGGTTCGCCGCTGACCGGTACTGGCTGGGCGCCTCCGTGCTCGCCGGAGTGCTGCTGCTCGGGTGGGACCGGCTGGTGCCTCGCGAGCGCGACGGCAGGGCGCTGCGGGCGGTGCTGACCTACCGGCCGGCCGCGGCCGCCATGCTCGCGCTGCCCCCGTGGCTGGTGCTGAGCGTGGTCGAGCCGCAGGGCGCCGCGGCCGTCGGGAGCCTCGGCGTGACTGCGCTGGTCGGCGCGACCTGCGCCGCCGCAGCCCTCCGGTTCGACCGGTCCAGGTCGGTCGTCCCCGTCCACCACGTGCCCGCGTCCGCGGTCGTGCTGGCGGTCTCCACGACGCTCGCGACGCTCGGGTTCCTGGCGCTCGGCCTCGCCACGGCGTACGACGGCGCTGGCTCGGTCGCGCAGCGGTACGCCGCCTGGGCCATGCTGGCGCTGGTCCCGGCCGCCGTCGCCGTCCTGACCACCCGGATCGGCACCCGCGTGGGTCGCAGGGTCGCGGAGGCCCGACCGCAGCTGCCGTACCTGGCCGTCGGCCTCGCGCTGCCGCTCGTCCCCGTCCCGCTGGGCGACCTGCCGTACGGCGTGCTGGTTGCCGTCGCGGTCGCCGTCGCGGCGTTCGTCGTCGCTCACCACCTCGGCCGCGTGGCCGGGAGGACGCCGGTGGGCCGGGCGTGGACCACCGCGCTCGCGTACGCCGCGCACCTCGCCCAGCCCGCCCTCGTGCTCGCGGCCTGGGTGGGGGCGGTCGACGCGCCGGTGCTCCTCGTCGCGGTGCCCGCGGTCGCGTGGGCCGGCTCGACGCTGGTCGGCGTCTGGCGGCACCGCGCCGCGGGGTGGGTCCCGGTGGCCCAGACCGCCACGGCGGCGGCCCTGCTCATCGTGCTGGAGACGGCCGGCGAGCGGGCGTGGACCTCGGTCGCGCTGGCGGTGTTCGCCGCGCAGGTGGTGATCGGTGGTGACGCCGTCCGGCGGGCGACCCGCCCCGGTGGCGAGCCCGTGTTCTGGCGGGTGGTGGACCTCTCGGCGCTGGGCTTCGGTGCGGCGTACGCGGCCACCGCCGTCGCTGCCTCGCTCGGCACCTCGGTCCAGACGACTGCCACGGTGCTGGTCTCGATCGGCGTGCTGACGCTCGGGTACGCCGGGGCGCCCGGTCGCCTGGCGTTCGCCTACCTGGGGTCGTTGACCGTCTCCGCGGGCACCGGGCTCTTCCTCCTCGAGGCCGACGTCGCAGTGGTGGAGGCGTACACCGCGCCACTGGTGGTGCTGCTGACGGCCATCGGGCTGGTGCACTGGCGGCGGGACCGCGGGGCCGCGACCGTGCTGACCATGGGGCCGGCCCTGTCGGCGGCGTTCGGTCCCACCTTGCTGGTCGCCGTCGGGGGCGGCGACGCCCTGCGCCTGGCCGCGGTGAGCGCGGTCGCCGCGGGGACGCTTCTGGTCGGGCTGACCTTCAAGTGGAAGGCTCCCGTGGCCACGTCGGCCGTCGTCCTGCTGGTCATCGCCGTCACCCAGGGCGGGCCGCTGATCGCTTACGTGCCCGGCTGGATCACCCTCGGCGCCACCGGAGCCGCGCTCCTGGCGGCGGGCGTGGCGTGGGAGCGCGCCGTCCTCGCCGGCCGTCGGGCGAACGCGTGGTTCGCCACGCTGAGCTAGTGGCGCTCCCTACGGACCGCTCAGCGTCAGGTCGATGTCACCGATCCGAGTTGTCCGCCGGTGCAGCCGGCCTCAGGCGGCGGGGATGTAGTCGATCCTGATCGGTGGCCGGTCGTGGATGGTGACCAGGGCTGGTGGTCGGGTGTGGTGCCGGTGGCCGGTGGGAGTGAGGGTCTCGATGGTGCCGTCTGGTGAGGGTCTGGCCCGCCAGCCCGGTGCCTGTTTCGCGTAGTTGCAGGCTTCGCAGAGGCCTTGGCCGTTCTCGCCGGTGGTGGGGCCGCCGTCGATGACGGCGTCGGCGTGGTCGCTGTGGCGGATGGGTGCGGTGCACCAGGGGGTGCGGCAGACCTGGTCGCGCAGGCGGATGAACCGGGCGAGCCCGGCGGGGAAGCGGCGGGTAGACGCCTCCATGGCGACGAGCTCGCCGGTGGTGGGGCTGGTGTACAACCTCCGCACCCATACTTCCTCGTCGGCGGTGAGGGCGCCGGCGAGGATCTCGCGGGCGAGCTCGGCGGGGATGGGTCCGTAGCCGTCGAGGTGGGTGGGGTCGTCGCTGGTCCCGAAGGCGGTGTGGTCGCTCATCACGAGGCCGAGCTCGACCTTCGCCCCTCGGGTGGCTTCGTGGCCACCGAGGATCGCGGAGACCAGGGTGTCGGTCATGACCTGGCCCTTGGTGCGCTCGTCGGTGCCATCGGCCCGGGCGGCATCAGCGGCCTTGGTCAGCGCGGCGTAGGCGGCGACGCCGTCCTTCACCGGGAGCAGGGCGGTCAGGTAGGTCATCGTGTCCGGTGCGGGGCGCAGGGTGACACAGCGGTCTTCCTCGGCCTTGCGGCGCCGGGCGACGACGGAGGCGGGGTCGAGGCGGGCGGCGTGCTTGGCGCAGAACCCCGCGACCTCCCGCTCACCCATCGTGGCCAGGGACTCCAGGGCGTCGGGGGTGCCGGCCAGGAGCCGGTCGACCTCGAGCCGGTCCTCCAGCTCCAGGCAGGCGGTCTCGCGGACCGCCAGCGTCACCCCGTGCTCCGTGACTCGCCCGGCCCGCCACGCGGACCAGGTGTGCGGCATCTCGGTGGCGATGACCTTCGCCAGCCCGAGGTGGCGGCGGCCGCGGCGGTGGGACTCCCGACGCGCGAGCGCGACCTGCAACGCCACCCCGCGGCCACGGTGCTCGGCAGCCAGGCCGGCGTCGGCCTGCACCGCGCGCTGGGAGGCGTCCAGCTCCCGGGTCAACGCCGCCTGCGCAGCGGTCGCGACCCGCACCAGCTCCTCCAACGCCCCGATCGACTCCACCCGACCCGCGTCGTCGAGACCCGACGCCGCCTCCAACGCGGCACTGAGCTGCTCCTTGACCGCGGCGATGCTCGAGGCGCGCAACATCCCGGTTCCGGGAGTGACCGTAGAATCGAACATGTGTTCGATTCTACTTGGCTGGCCGGGCGGCGTCAACGCTGGTTCACAGGGCATGGGGGTCGAGTCCTAGGGCGTCATCGGGCCGCGCCGGGTGCGGACGCTCGGCGAGCGGTATCGCGGTTGTCGATGGCCTCGTGGACCTCGCTGATGGTCGTGCGGATGGTGTTGCCGTAGGCATTGTCGGACAGGGCAGAGGTGTGCTGCTCGGCGCGGCTGATGTGCTCAGCGGCTGATTCGAACGCGCCCAGGCGACGGAGGTCGTCGGCGAGGTTGAGGTAGAGGCTCGGGTAGAACCCGGCCACGTGGAGGCTGGCGTGGTGTCGCCGGGCGCGTTCATCGGTGAGGGCATCGGCGGCATCGAGGGCGCGGACGTCCCAGACGAGGGCCTCTGCGGGGTCCTCGTAGAGGTCCGCCAGGTAGTGAGCGAGCGTGCAGCGGTGGAACGGGTCACCCCTGACCCCGATCTGTTGCCAGATCGCACGCAGGTCCCGCCGAGCCGACTCGGGGTTGCCCCTGTGTCCGAGGAGCACGGCGTTGCTGATCGCCTCCATCGTCGGATCGGGCGTCGCGGCAGGTTCGGTCATGAGATCGGTTCAGTCCTCGTCGTCTTCGGTGGGCATGTGTGGTCTCGACAGGCTCGACCACCGAACCGGGCCGTCAGGACGGATCGGTTCGGCACGGCATGACGAGCGTGGTGAGGTCGCCGTCGTCGGCTGACCGGACCGTGGCTGGCTGGTCCGTCCCACGGAGGTCGAGCATCAGGTCGTTGCCGAGGGTGTGACTCAAGGTGGGGTACAACGTGGCCAGCTCGAACCAGAGCGCTAGATCGGGACCGGTGGCGGTGCCGTTGAGAGGCACGACGGCGTCGGGCAGCAGGAGACTCGGGTGCCCGTCTGCGACCCGCAGGCCGATCTTCTCCGGTGCTTGCTCCAGCGCTCTGAGGGCCTGCTGCGTCTCGATCGTGACGCGATGCGTCGGCGCAGGGAGTGACCGGAACAGAAGCCCGTGATCGGGGAAGACCCCGGTCAACAGGCGGCAGTGGGCGACGGTGTCGCCCGCCGTGCGGAAGGCCAAGGTCCGCTGGCCGGCTTCCAGGGTCACGACGGCGCTTCGCCGGACCCGCGAGATCGTGGCGTGGAGGTCGTCCCCGGCCAGCGTCCCTGCCCAAGGCGCGACGGGCGGCTGGCTGGGTACCAGCGTCCGCGTGGCGAGGCGATAGCGATCGGTCGCGGTCAGCGAGATCGCGCCGGAGTCGGCTTGCAGGCGAACACCGGCCAGGACCGGCATCTCGGGGTCGTGGACGGTGGTGGCCAGCACCTGGTCGACAGCCGCCGCGAGGACCGGACCCGGCAGCACGCAGACGATGTGGCGGGCGTCCGCACCGAGTGACGCCTTGAGGGTCGCGGCGGCCTGCTGGATCCCCCTGGCCTCGGCCGCGACCTCGGCCACCTGATCATCGATGAGCCGCGCGGCCCCCGCTGGGCTGGCGGCGAAGAACCGGCCGATCGTGGGCAGCGGCATCCCGATCCTGCGCAACTGACGCAGCTGTGAGGCACGCACGAACTGTGACTCGCTGTAGAACCGGTACCCCGTCAGCGGGTCGACGTGCTCGGGGCGCAGCAGGCCGGCATCGTCGTAGAACCGCAGCGCGCTGGTCGTCAGTCCGACGACCTTGGCGAACGCGCCGATCGACATGAGCTCCGGGTCAGCCACCAGAGCATCGTCCGCCCTCGACCAACTCGAAGGTCAACCGCGGTGCCGGGCGTCAGCGGGGTCTCGCCCGCAACGGTGGCTCAGTGCCGCGGCCGGTACCTCGAGCAGCGCCCCGGAACCCCGAACCGGCGCCGCCCCGACAGGGCGACGCCGGCTCGGCGTGGAAGGGGAGAAGCGGTCAGCGCTTCCGGTAGACCACCGCGACCGACGGGCGCGGGAAGTCGTCGGTGTGCGGCCAGGTGCTGGCCGGCTCCTCGAAGGTCGCGCCGTCGACCTCACCGGGGTGCTGGACCGCGACGAACAGCGAGCGGTCCTTGTCGGCGAGCAGCGGGCCACACGCCTCCGCGCCGCGGGGCACGGTGACGAACTGCTGCACGCGGCCGCGCTCGGGGCCCTTGACCGGCACCCGGAAGATGCCGTCGTTGGAGCCGAGCGAGTTGCCGTCGGTGGAGATCCACAGGTTCCCCTCGCTGTCGAAGGCGACGTTGTCGGGGCAGCTGATCGGGCTGACCTGGGACTTGTCGTAGCCGGCGAAGTAGGTCTCCTGCGCGGCCGGGTCGCCGCAGACCAGCATGAGGTCCCAGGTGAACGTCGCCGAGGCGTGGTTGCCGTCGGCGGGCGTCAGCTCCAGCACGTAGCCGTTGCGGTTGCCCGACTTCTCCTCGAGCGGTGCACCGAGCGAGGGGCGCACCATCGAGGAGCCGACGGGGTTGGCCTCGTCGACCGGCATGGCCTCGCTGCCGCGGTTGGAGTTGTTGGTGAGCGCCACGTAGACCTTGCCGTTGACCGGGTTCGGCTCGACGTCCTCGGGGCGGTCCATCCGGGTCGGCGCGACCTTGTCGGCGGCCAGACGGGTGTCGATGAGGACGTCGGCGACGCTCATGCCGGGGACGAACGACCGGGTGTCGCTGGTGAGCGCGATCCACCGGCCGGTGCCGTCGTAGCGGCCGTCCTCCGTGCCGTCGCCCTCCAGCTTGGCGACGTAGAGGGTGCCGCGGGTCAGCAGCGTCATGTTGTGGCGGCGGGCCTTGGCGGACGACGCCGGGTCGAACTTGTCGCGCGAGACGAACTTGTAGAGGTAGTCGCCCCGCTCGTCGTCGCCCATGTACGCCACGGCACGGCCGTTCTTGGCGATGGCGACGTTGGCGCCCTCGTGCTTGAAGCGGCCCAGCATCGAGTGCTTGCGCGGGGTCGAGCCCGGGTCGGTCGGGTCGAGCTCGACGACCCAGCCGAACCGGAACGGCTCGTGCGGCTCGGCGGTGAGGTCGAAGCGCGGGTCGACCGAGGACCAGCCGCGGCCGCTCCCGCTGATGCCGATCCGCTTGTAGGAGTCGGTGTAGCGGGGGTCGAGCTCGCCGCCCTCCGGCTTGTCGAAGTACTGGTTGAAGTTCTCCTCGCCGGAGAGGATGGTGCCCCAGGGGGTCGTGCCGCCGGCGCAGTTGTTCAGGGTGCCGAGGACCCGCTTGCCGGTCGGGTCGGCGGAGGTCTTGAGCCGGTCGTCACCGGCGGCCGGCCCGGTCACCACGAACGTCGTCTTGGCGCTGATCCGGCGGTTGTGCCGGGTGTTCGCCGGGTTCACCGGCAGCCAGGAGCCGGGGGTGCGGCCGCGCTTGATCTCCATCACGGACATGCCGTGGTTGAGGATCTCGATCCGCTTCTTGGTGTCCTCGTCGTAGACGTCGGCGGGGAACATCAGGGTCGGGTCGGTGTACTCGTGGTTGACCACGAGCAGCGCCTTCTTGCCGCGCAGCGGCACCACGCCGACGTAGTCGCAGTTGTAGCCGAACTGCTTCGCGGCGGCCTCGGGAGTCTGGTTGCGCACGTCGAAGCGGGGCGCGCCCTTCTCGACCGGGTCTCCCCAGCGGGCCACGATGTCGGAGCGGAAGCCCTCGGCGGGGACCAGGGCGTCGCGGCGGTTCGGCGGCACGGACCGGAACGCCGTGCGGCCGAGGTCGGCGCGGAGGGCCGACCGGGCGACGGACTCGCCGGCCGGGCCCTGGGGAGCGGCCGCCGCCGGCGCCGCGGCCAGCCCGCCGAGGACCAGCGCGCCGCCACCGACGGCCGCGCCCTGCAGCACCGAGCGGCGGGCGACGGCCTTGGCGATCTCGTCGCGGACGTGGCCGTGCTCGGTGGTGTTGGGAACCGGCTGGTCGCACGCGTTGCCGCAACGGAACTGGCAGGTCATGTGGCTGCGCGAGCCGTGCGGCCCGCGGGGGGTGAGGAGAGGGAGGAGCGGGCGCGTGGCGCCGGGGGTGGTCGTCATGGCGCGGACGCTAGGTACGACGGGTTGAGCGACGGCAAGCCATGGGGGAGCGGTCGGTGGCCGAGAGGTGAACGGCGGGCGCACGCCGGTCAGGCAGCGCTGGCAGCGGCGACGAGGCGCAGCTGCCGGCGACGGTGGTTGTTGGCCTCCACGGTGAAGATGACCAGCGCCACCCAGACCAGCGCGAAGCCCGCCCACCGCAGGGGCGACATCTCCTCGTCGAACCAGAAGACGCCCAGCGCGAACTGCAGGACCGGTGTGAGGTACTGCAGGAGACCCAGCGTGACCAGCGGGATCCGGGTGGCCGCCGCTCCGAAGCAGATGAGCGGCACGGCGGTCACGATCCCGCTGCTGGCCAGCAGCACCGCGTGGCCGAGGCCGTGCTGGCCGAAGCCGGAGGCGCCCTGGGCCACGAGCACGCCGAGGTACACCGCGGCGAGCGGTGCGACGAGGGTCGCCTCCACGGCGAGGCTCTCCACCGCGCCGACGTTCGCGGTCTTCTTGGTCAACCCGTAGATCGCGAAGGAGACCGCGAGCACGAGCGCGACCCAGGGCGGGTGCCCGTAGTCGACGGTGAGCACCGCGACCGCTGCGACCGCCACCGCGGCGGCGACCCACTGCGTACGACGCAGCCGCTCCCCGAGGACCACCACGCCCACCAGCACGGTGACCAGGGGGTTGATGAAGTAGCCCAGGGAAGCCTCGACGACCCGGCCGTTGTTGACGCCCCAGATGTAGGTGCCCCAGTTGACGCTGATCGCCACCGCGGCGGCGCCCAGCAGCAGCATGGTGCGCCGGGAGCGCAGCAGCGCCCGCACGTGCGGGACCCGGCCCAGCGCCACCACGAGCACACCCATGGTGAGGGCCGACCACAGGATCCGGTGCGCCAGGACCTCGACGGCCCCGGCCGGCTCCAGCAGCGGGAAGTAGAGCGGGAAGCCGCCCCAGATCGAGTACGCCGCGAGGCCGAAGAAGAACCCCCGACGCGCGTCCGACACCGCTCGAGGGTAGTGGACCGAGGCCCTCCGACCACTGTCGGGGAGCCTCGGTCCGCCTGCCGACCTTCAGGCCGGACCAGGCAGGGTCAGACGACGGTCCAGGTGTCGCCCGAGCCGATGAGCGCAGCGAGCCGGTCCGAGGCGTCGCCGGGCGAGGCTTCCTGCGCCTGCTGCTGCGCCGTGCCGACCTGGGCACGGGCCTGGTCGTCGTACGTCGGTCGCTCGACCTGGCGGAAGATGCCGATGGGTGCCTGGTGGAGGTAGTCCGACGCGGTGAGCCGGGAGATGGCGAAGGCCGTCGACGGGTCGGGGTTGTAGGCGTCGTGGACGAGGATGTCGGCGTCGTCGACGTCGGCAGCGGTGACGACCTTGACGCCGCCGGTGCCTTCGGGGCCGGCGTCACGGACGACGGCCTTGGAGCCGAGGCCGTTCTCGTCGGGGGCGCCGAAGCGGATCTGTTCGCCGTGGACGAGGGGGATGATCGCCTCGCCCTTGGACTCCTTGTAGTCGCCTTGGCCCTTGATGGCGTCGAAGGCGCCGTCGTTGAAGATGGGGCAGTTCTGGTAGATCTCGACCAGCGAGGTCCCGCGGTGGGCGGCGGCCGCGGAG